>NZ_KV816342.1:0-6414 GCF_001814395.1 Corynebacterium sp. HMSC059E07 | reverse complement strand
GGTCGATGAGGTGCTCACCGCCAAGTGGATTACTGCACTTATGGATGACCTGCGCGAAATCCCTGGTCATGTGCTCGCTGGTCTTTCAGCCCGCGTCCAGGCGCTGCACGACAAGTACGCCGTCGCGCTGACCGACCTCGACGTGAAGATTCGCGAGACGGAGCAAGAGCTGGCAGGCCTACTGAGCGGGCTTACCGGCAACGCCGCCGACATGCAGGCCCTGGCTGCACTCCAGGAGCTGCTGGGCGGTGGTCGCGATGCGTAGCCGCAACGTGCCAGCACTGCGCCTGGAGGGGTTCGACGGTGCGTGGAAGACGACCAGTATTGGTGCAGTCTCAGCTCTCCACAACGGTCGTGACTACAAGCATCTGGGGGAAGGTTGTATTCCCGTCTACGGGACCGGTGGCTACATGGTGTCAGTGGACCAAGCTCTTTCTCACGATGAGGACGCCGTAGGCATCGGTCGAAAGGGCACCATCAGCAAGCCATACATCCTGAAAGCTCCCTTCTGGACTGTTGACACGTTGTTCTACGTTGTTCCGAACCAAGAGACTGACCTAGCGTTCTTCTACGCATCAGTATTGCAAGTCGATTGGATGGCGAAGAATACTGCAACCGGGTTACCTAGTCTGACTAGCCAGACCATCAACAGCGCAGATATCTCCATTCCGCACACTCTCGAAGAACAGCAGGCCATCGGCGCTATCTTCACCAACCTCGACGATGCCATCAACCAGCACACCAAGAAGCACCAAGCTCTGCAGCAGGCCAAGACTGCGCTCATGCAGCGGATGTTCCCGCAGGAGGGCCAGACGGTGCCGGAGCTGCGGCTGGATGGCTTCGACGGTGAGTGGAAAGAAAGCTCGTTGAATGATCACGTTGAATATTTCAGTGGGCTGACCTATTCACCAGGCGATGTTGTGAAGAATGGGGGCACTCTGGTACTTCGGTCAAGCAATGTGAAAGACGCTACGCTTGCCTTTGATGATTGTGTGTATGTCCGCTCCGGCGTCGTGAACGTACAAAATGTCAAGCCAAACGACATTATTATGGTCGTCCGAAACGGCTCCCGCGCTCTTATCGGAAAGCATGCGTTGGTGAGGGGGGAACTTCCGCCGACGGTCATCGGTGCATTCATGACTGGTATTCGAAGCAAACAGCCTCATTTCATGAGCGCCCTATTCGATACTGAACTCTTCGAGTCTCAAGTTGCGAAATCAATGGGTGCCACCATCAACCAAATTACGGGCGGGATGTTTGCGAAGATGCATTTTTGTTCCCACCAACCCTCGAAGAACAGCAGGCCATCGGTGCGGTGTTTACACGGCTGGACACGCTCATTGCTACCGAGGCCAAGTACATCGAGTCCCTTAAGCAGGCCAAGGCGGCGCTGCTGCAACGGATGTTCATCTAAGGAGCAGTTATGACCACACCATTTCGTTCTGAGGCTGAATTCGAGGCTGCGCTCATCGACCTGCTCACCCGCCACGGCTGGAGCAAGGAACTGCTGCGTTTCCCGACAGAGCAGCAGCTCATCGACAACTGGGCGGACATTCTTTACGCCAACAACCGGGGCCGTGACCTGCTAGGCGACGTGCCGCTCACCGAAGGCGAGATGGCGCAAATCATCGAGCAGGTCAACAACCTGCGCACCCCGCTGGCGCTCAACGAGTTCATCAACGGTCGCACCGTGACCATTACCCGAGATGCACCGCAGGCGGCAAACTTCGGCTCTGAGATCAGCCTGAAAATCTACGACCGCCTAGAGATTGCCGGTGGCCAGTCGCGCTACCAGATTGCCGTCCAGCCGCGCTTCCAGACCGCCAATGAGCTGCTGCCCACCCGACGTGGCGACTTGATGCTGCTCATCAACGGTATGCCGGTCTTCCACATCGAGCTGAAGCGCTCCGGTGCGCCGGTCTCCCAAGGTGCGAACCAGATAACCAAATACGCCCATGAGGGCGTCTACCAGGGAATCTTCTCCCTGGTGCAAATCTTCGTCGCCATGACCCCAGAAGAGACGATCTACTTCGCCAACCCGGGCGCAGGCAAGTTCAACCCGGACTACTTCTTCCACTGGGCAGACTTCAACAACGAGCCGATCAACCAATGGGACGACGTGGCACGTGCGCTGCTGTCCATTCCGATGGCGCACCAGCTCATCGGCTTCTACACCGTCGCAGACCGTGCCTCTGGCAACTTGCTGGCGATGCGTTCCTACCAGTACTATGCGGCCTCGCGTATCGCTGACCGTGTGGACCGTCACGACTGGGACAGTGGCGACCAGTTGGGCGGCTACATCTGGCACACCACCGGCTCCGGCAAGACGATTACCAGCTTCAAGACCGCTCAGCTCATCGCTGACTCCCACAACGCCGACAAGGTGGTGTTCCTGCTTGACCGTGTTGAGCTGGGCACGCAGTCGCTGGAGAACTACGTCAGCTACGGTGGCGACAGCATCGCGGTGGAGGACACCTCCAGTGCTGCCAACCTGGCAACGCTGCTCAAGGACAAGCGCTCCACTCTCATCGTGACCTCACTGCACAAGATGAGCCGCGTCAATCCTGAGACGATGAAGACAGCTGACCTGGACCTCATCCGTTCCAAGCGCGTGGTCTTCATCGTCGATGAGGCGCACCGCACCACCTTCGGTGACATGCTCGCCTCCGTCAAGCACACCCTGCCGAACGCGCTGTTCTTCGGCTTTACCGGCACGCCCATCCATGACGAAAACCAGAAGAAGCATTCCACCACGGCCACACTGTTCGGCAATGAGCTACACCGCTACTCAATTGCCGACGGCATCCGCGATAAAAACGTGTTGAGCTTCGACCCTGAAATGGTGGAGACTTTCAGGACGCATGACGTGCGCACCGTGGTCGCCCTCCAGGCGGCCAAGGCCAAGACCGTAGAGGAAGCGCTGACAGACCCGCAGAAGGCGGCAGTCTACAGCAAGTTCATGGACAAGAAGCAGATCCCTATGGCCTCTATCTATGAGCTGGAAAAAGACGATAAGGGCAACAGCACCTATAAGCGTGTGACCAAGGGCATCGAGGACTACCTGCCAACGACCCAGTATGAGAAGGCAAACCACCGCGAGGCTGTCGCCAGCGACATCAACGAGCATTGGATGCAGCTCAGCCGCAACAGCATGTTCCATGCCATCCTAGCGACTTCCAGCATTCCCGAGGCCGTGGAGTACTACCGCATCTTCAAGAAGCAGTACCCTCACATCAAGGTCACAGCACTGTTTGACCCCAACATCGACAACACCGGGGACAATCAACTGCTCAAGGAAGACGGCCTGCTGGAGATTCTCCGCGACTACAACAACACCTACGGCCAGCACTTCACCATGCCGACCCATGATGAGTTCAAAAAGGACGTCTCCAAGCGCCTAGCCCACAAGAAGCCTTACAACACCAAGGCCTTCCTCGACGACCGCAGCCAACACATCGACCTGCTCATCGTGGTGGACCAGATGCTCACCGGCTTCGACTCCAAGTGGCTCAACACCCTCTATCTGGATAAGGTGATCGAGTACGAGTCCATCATCCAGGCTTTTTCGCGCACCAACCGCATCTTCGGCCCGGAAAAGCCCTTCGGGTCCATCCGTTACTACCGCAGGCCGCACACTATGCGGGACAACATCGACCGGGCGGTAAAGCTCTACTCCGGCGACCGACCCCTCGGCCTGTTCGTGGACCACCTCGATGACCACCTCACATCCATCAACGAGTGCTTCGCTACCATCGAGGCGCTGTTTACCGACCCGAAGACCGGCCAGCCGGACTTCTCGCAGCTACCCGACCTTGAGGCAGACCAAGGCGAGTTCGCCAAGACCTTCAACCGCATGTACCGGGAACTTCAGGCCGCGCAGGTGCAGGGCTTCACCTCGGACAAGGACACCTACTACTTCGATGCCCTGACGGAGCCTATCGTGGTGGAACTTACCGAGGACACCTACACCACGCTGGTGACCCGTTACAAGGAGCTCGGCAAGGCAGGCGACGACTCAGAGCAGTCGCCTGAGGATGCACCCTTCGACATTGACGTGCACATCAAGCACATCGACACCGACCGCATTGATGCCGAGTACCTCAACAGCAAGTTCAAGAAGTACCTCAAGGCCCTCCAGGACGGCGTGCCGCAGGATGTGCTCGATGACCTGCTGGAACAGCTGCATGCCAGCTTCGCCCGCCTGAGTCAGGATGACCAGCGCTACGCTAACCGTTGGCTGCACGACCTCCAAGCAGGTGACGTGACCCTGCAACCAGGCAAGACAGTGCACGACTACATCAACGAGTACCGCATCACCGAGCGCGACCGACAGCTGGTACGACTGCATGAATGTCTAGGGCTGGACATGGCGCAGCTGCGACGGATACTCGACGCCCGGGTCACGGCGGCAACCATCAACGAGTATGGGCGTTTCGATGACTTAAAGGCATCAATTGACCTTGACCTGGCGGCGGCGTACTTCACGGAAGACACCGGAGCAAGGGTGTCGAAGTTCAAGGTCCGTGCTCTGCTGGACAAGCTGCTACGCACCTACGTCATCGACGGCGCGTTGCCTGCTGACCTCAGCGTGACCGAGGAAGAACTGACAGGTGAGTAGGTATGTTGATTGGATATGCGCGCGTCTCGACCTCGCGACAGGGGCAGTCGCTGGACACGCAAAGCAAGGCCCTCATCGACGCTGGTTGCGACCCTAAGCATATCTACAGCGACACCATTAGTGGTGCCAAGTGGTCTCGCCCCGGCCTCGATGATGCCCTCGCCTACATGAGGCCGGCCGATACCTTGGTCGTGACCCGGCTAGACCGGCTGGGCCGCAACATGGTCGAAACCGTCACTACCATCTCCGACCTAGCTGACCGGGACATCAATGTCCGGGTCCTTGATCCTGCTCTGGACACATCCCGTCCTGCAGATAAGGTCGTGGTCAACATCATGGCTTCTCTAGCTGAGTGGGAGCGTGACCTCCTTATTCAGCGCACTCGCGAGGGCGTCGCCCATGCCCGAGCACAGGGACGAGTTGCGGGCCCGAAGCCGAAGCTCAGTAAAGAGCAGAAGCAACAGGCTGCGCTATTGGTCGAGAACGGCCAGTCAGTGAAGTCAGTCGCCAGGTCCTTCAACGTCTCCCGGCAAACCATCTACAGGGCTATCCGTGAGGTGGACGATACTAAGTAAACGAGTCTGCGCGAAACGAAACCCCCAGGTGGAAACACGGTCAGAAAGTGCACACCCGGCCCGTAAGGTGTTGGGCAGAAACGACCCGAACACCACCTCTAGGAGTGAAAACATGGCCACCAAGCCGCTGTCAGCCGTTCGCCTTGGCATGGAAGTCAACAACATCACGCTGGCGCACTTCACCACCGAATCCGTCACCCAATTCCTCCACCACGTCGCAGACCTCGTCGAAAACCGCGTCGTGCGCTCCGCAGGCGACTCCCCCTGGTTCCCTCAGACAACCGTTCACTAACGCGTCCTTCACGTCGAGCGGCCTGCGTCCATTGCCTCGCTGTGTGCCACGAAAGCCCAGCTTTGGTGCCACGATCTTGCAGGCTTTCTGCATCGAAATATTCTCCGCCAGAATGCGAGCTTCCACGAGGCGGACCACACGGTCCTTCGCCTCCTGATCAAACTTCTTCGGCATGTTCGAAGATTTTCACATCTACTCAAACGGAACAAAACCTGGGCCCTTCATATCACCCGCGAATTTAAATGGATATAATTAGACCCATGTTGATTTCAGGTACCGCTTTCTTGCGGTTGCGCACCAACCGCTAAGGCGGTTTCCTACCCCGTAGGTTAAAAACCGCTCCGGTCCTTTAGCCGGGCGGCTATTTGTCATGCCCGGCTCCCTTTCAAATCCAAGGAGCACACCTGATGTCTGCATACGGACACGGCCGTCACGAGCATGGCCAAAATTTTCTCACCAACCACAAGATCATCAACTCCATCATCGACCTTGTGAAACAAACCTCCGGCCCCATCATTGAGATCGGACCAGGAAGCGGTGCCCTCACTCACCCGATGGCCCACTTGGGGAGGGCGATAACGGCAGTTGAAGTGGACGCAAAACTAGCTGCCAAAATCACACAAGAAACCTCCTCGGCGGCGGTCGAAGTGGTCCATGATGATTTCCTTAACTTCCGGTTACCCGCCACTCCCTGCGTCATTGTGGGAAACATTCCCTTTCACCTCACCACTGCCATTCTTCGAAAGCTGTTGCATGCGCCGGCATGGACTGACGCTGTACTCCTCATGCAGTGGGAAGTCGCTCGCCGCCGGGCCGGGGTAGGCGCAAGCACGATGATGACGGCTCAGTGGTCCCCATGGTTCACATTTCACCTGGGTTCTCGGGTACCAAGGCCTGCTTTCCGGCCACAGCCAAACGTTGACGGGGGG
>NZ_KV816341.1:0-48083 GCF_001814395.1 Corynebacterium sp. HMSC059E07 | reverse complement strand
TCGAAGGCCGCGACGGAACCTGCCGGGTCGGCGGATGCGAGGAACCTGCCTTTCTTACCCAATTGGATCACCGGCATAACTGGGCTGAAGGCGGGCCAACCCATCCGAAGAACCTGGCATGTTTATGCCAAGGCCATCACAACATGAAAACCGATGGCACCTTAAAGTACCTGCTGGACCCCTACAGTGGGGATGTTATCTGGCTTTTCGCTGACGGTACCTGGACCATCAACGAAGCCGACGGGCCCCTAGCACCCAAGCAAAAACGGTGGGCGCAAACAGTCGCCCAACACATCACCGCCACCAGGAAACGTGTGCGCGAAGAAGCCCAACACCTCAAACAAGAACTCGACGACTACGCACAACAACAAACCAAAGCCAAAGCCGAAGCCGAAACCCAGACCAACACCGACACTGACAGCGGCGAGGACATCCCCTTCTAAAACCTGAGTCGTCGAATCAAACGACGAAAAAGGCGAGAATACCCGTCGATTCAAACGACGACGATGACGAAGAACAGGGGCCTAGCCCTCGTCGAATCAAACGGCGACACCACTCCAAACAGTCGGAAGGGAAAGAACCCAAGAACACACCCACCGTCGGAAAGAACGACGACCCCATAGCTCCAAGTGCCGAGCTCTACACTGACACCGTCGAAAAGAACGACGGGTAAAGCCCGTCGCTTGGGCAGAAATACCGAAGCCTTCCTACACGGCTCTTGCGTGTTAGGAAGGCTTGGGGAGGGGCAGGAAGAGTTATGCAGTCGTGTTGACCGGCTGTGTCTCGGGCTCGTCTGCGTCTTGGTCCTCGTTCATTATGTGTGAGACTCCGTTACCAGCAGCATCCCAGACGGCTTCGTCTTGAATGCCGGCGCGCTTGGCCACGATGGTGGCACACAGTGATTGGCCGGTGACGTTGACGGCGGTGCGTCCCATATCAATGATGGGTTCGATGGCCAGCAAGAGGCCCACGCCGGCGAGCGGAAGACCCAACGTGGAGAGCGTCAGCGTCAGCATGACGGTAGCGCCGGTCGTGCCGGCGGTTGCTGCGGAACCAATGACGGAAACGAAGATGATGAGCAGGTACTGGGTGAAGGAGAGATCAACGCCGTAGAACTGTGCAATGAAGATGGCGGCGATGGCCGGGTAGACGGAGGCGCAGCCGTCCATCTTGGTGGTAGCGCCCAGCGGGATGGCGAAGGAGGCGTATTCTCGGGGCACGCCCATGGCCTTTTCCGTAAAGCGCTGGGTAACTGGCATGACGCCCATGGAGGAGCGGGTGACGAAGCCAAGGGAGAAGACGGGCCAGACTCGCTTGTAGAAGCCAACTACCGGGATCCGGTTGAATGCGAGCACGGCGGGGTAGACCACGAAAATTACGAGTGCAAGGCCCACATACATAGCGAGGACGAACTTGCCCAAGGAGCTAAGCGCATCCCAACCATAGGTGGCCACGGCTTTGCCGATAAGAGCGGCGGTGCCAATCGGGGCAAGGCGGATGATCCACCAGAGGACCACCTGGATGACCTTGAGGAAGGATTCGGTGAAGCGCAGGAAGGGATCGGCGGCTTTGCCAGCCTTGACGGCGGCGATTCCCAGCACGAGGGAAATGACAAGGAGCTGAAGGGCACCGAAGCTGAGGGAGATTTCACCGTCGCTCAGCGAAGCGGTGAGCCCGAAGAAGTTGGCGGGGACAAGTTGCTGGAGGAAAGCGGTCCAGGAGCCGATGTGGGATGGGTCGGCGGCGGTGGAAGCATCGACAGTTGTGCCTACTCCCGGCTTCATTACTAGGGCGACCAGAATGCCGGCAAGCACGGAGAAGAACGCCGTAATGGCAAACCAGACCAGAGTGGAGATCGCCAGCGAGGCTGCATTAGCCACCTTGCGCAGGTTGGCAACCGAGGTAACGACGGCCGCGAAGATGAGCGGCGGGACCATCACCTTGAGCAATTGGACGTACGCGCCGCCGACGCCGGACAGGGTATCGGAGAGCCACTCAGACTCCATGCCGGAAGCGATAAAACCGAGAATGAGGCCGATGATGAGACCGGCGATAACTTGGGCGCCAAAGCCGGTGGCCCAAGAGGGCAGCGTGCGCGAGGATGCACGAGAGGAAGTGTCTGACACGAGATTTTCCTTCTAGACAGTGTTGTATAGAAATGGACCATTTAGTTCGGTACTCTCGTACCGATCGGTTCACTTGAACTTATAACACCGTACGCTGCCCAGAAATTCCCCCGCAAATTATGGGATACGCTTGGTCCATTCATCGTTGAGGAATTTGGTGTCGACGAGGTGGCGGGCGGCGGCGAGGGAGTCGTCGGAAAGCTCGGCGTCGATGGCGCCATAGCGGGTGGCGAACTCGCGCGCCATGGTCTCGATGATCTCCTCGCGGGGCACGCCAGTCTGGCGGCGGAGCGGGTCGACGCGCTTCTTTGCGCTGGCAAGACCCTTGGACGAGACCTTGACCTTGCCGATGCGCAAGACCTCCATCATCTTGTCCGCATCGATGTCATAGCTCATCGTGGTGTGATGCAGTACCGCGCCCTTACGGCGCTTCTGGGCGGCGCCGCCAATCTTGCCGCCGTCCGAGGTGATGTCATTAATCGGCACGTACCATGCATTGACGCCAAGCTTGTTCAGCGCCGCGAGCACCCACTGGTCCAGGTATTCGTAGCTGGCCTCGTAGGAATAGCCGGCCACGAGCGACTCCGGGGCGTACAGGGAATAGGTCACGCAATTGCCACCCTCCATGAACATCGCGCCACCGCCGGAGATTCGGCGCACCGGAACAATGCCGTGCTTGTCGACGCCCTCCTGATCCAGCTCATTGGCATAGGACTGGTAGGAACCGAATACGACGGCACGATCTTCCCATTCCCAAAATCGGAGCGTGGGCCCGCGCTTTCCTTCAGCAACTTCGTTGAGGAGAACCTCGTCAAGTGCGACATTTACGGGCGTGGGGAGAACACCTGGGCGCAGGATCTCCCAGTGGTGGTCGGTGAAATCGGTGCCACCAGACAGCGCGCGCTTAACGGTGACGGCAAGGTGGTGGGTGTCAAAGCCATGGAGAGCTACGGGTGAATCGATTCGTGCAAGGGCTGCATCGAGGCGGGACTGGATCTCTTCTGTCGAGGTGGCGGTGGTGGTGCCGACCAAGGCGGGGGCTAGTGCCTCATAGGCCTCCTCAGGCTCGAGGAAGAAGTCGCCGGAAACCTTCGCGGCAGTGACGGTGTTGTCGGTGTCTAAATCGAGGTCAACGACGAGCAACTTGCCGCCGGGGACCTTGAGCTCAAAGTGCTTAGTGTGGTTCATAGTTGTCAGCGTACTCAGCGGTGCTGTTCGGAGAGGCGGGGTAGTGGCAGCTGGAAAACGCTGGGGCAAGCAAGTAGGTTTAAGGTATGTCACGTTTTAGCCCACTGAACTGGCCCGTCGTGCGCCAGATCCGGAACAAGGATGCCTTCGGTCGCGATGTGTCTACGCAGTCGGCTAAGAGCGAAGATCTGCGCGGACGCACCGTAGACGCGGACCGCGTGGTGCAATCGGTGTGCCCCTATTGCGCGGTGGGCTGTTCCCAGCGCGTCTATGTCAAGGATGACAAGGTCATCCAAATCGAGGGCGATCCGGACTCCCCAATTTCCCGCGGGCGTCTGTGTCCTAAGGGCTCGGCCTCTGAGCAGCTCATTAACTCCTCGACTCGCATCACCACGATCAAGTACCGAGCACCCTACGCCACCGAATGGCAGGAGCTCGATGAAGAGACCGCGATGAACATGATCGCGGACCGCTTCGTGGAATCGCGCGCAAGGCACTGGGAGGACGTCGATAAGCAGGGGCGTCCCCTTAACCGCACGATGGGTATCGCTGGGCTGGGCGGTGCGACGCTGGATAATGAGGAGAACTACCTCATCAAGAAGCTGTTTACTGCCACCGGCGCCATTCAGGTGGAAAACCAGGCGCGCATATGACACTCCGCCACCGTTCCTAGTCTAGGAACTTCGTTTGGCCGCGGCGGCGCAACCCAACCGCTGCAGGATATGGCGAATGCGGACTGCATCGTCATCGAGGGTTCTAACATGGCGGAATGCCACCCAGTTGGTTTCCAATGGGTCGTTGAAGCCAAGAAGCGCGGCGCGCGCATTATTCACGTTGATCCGCGTTATACGCGTACGTCTGCCTTTGCGAACCGTCACATCGGTATTCGCGGTGGCACCGACGTGGTGTTGCTCGGCGCGATTATCAAGTACGTGCTGGATAATGACCTGTATTTCCACGATTATGTGGTGAATTACACCAACGCGGCGTCGATAATTTCGCCGGGCTTTAAGGACACCGAGGATTTGGAGGGCCTGTTCTCTGGATACGACGCAGAGAAGGGCAAATATGTCACGGACTCGTGGCAATATGTCCAAAAGCCCGAGGGCTCCTCGTGGAACGTGGAGAAGGACATGACGCTGGAGGACCCGAACACGGTCTTCCAGATTCTCAAGCGCCACTACTCGCGCTACACCCCGGAGATGGTGGAGGAGACCTGCGGTATTTCGCCGGAGGACTTCTACTACTTGGCGGATTCCATTGCGCAGAATTCCAACCCGGAGCGCACGACGTGCTTCGCCTACGCGCTGGGCTTTACCCAGCACACTTTGGGTGCACAGTTCATCCGCACCGCGGCAATCCTGCAGCTGCTCATGGGTAACGTGGGCCGCCCCGGTTCCGGCATCATGGCGCTACGCGGGCATGCTTCGATTCAGGGTTCGACGGATATCCCGACCCTGTTCAACTCGCTTCCGGGCTACCTGCCCATGCCGCATGTGGACCAGGAAACCTGGGCGGATTACCTGGATTCTTTCCGCGCGGCGGACCAGAAGGGCTTCTGGCAATTGGGCGAGAACTACGCGGTCTCGCTCATGAAGTCCTACTGGGGCGATGCTGCTACCAAGGAGAACGACTGGGGCTTTAACCTCATGCCGCGCCTCTCTGGAGCACACTCGACCTATGAGACCTTGCTGGCCATGCTGCGCCATGAGGTAGAGGGCTACTTTGTCTTCGGTCAGAATCCGGCGGTGGCGCAGTCCAACGGTGGTATGCAGCGCCGCGGTCTCGCTTCCCTGAAGTGGCTGGTGGTACGCGACTTCCAAGAGATTGAGACCGCAAGCTTCTGGAAGGATTCGCCGGAGATTAAGAACGGCGAGCTGAAGACTGAGGACATTGCTACTGAGGTCTTCCTCATGCCGGCAGCTACCCACGTGGAGAAGTCCGGAACTTTTACCCAGACTCAGCGCATGGTCCAGTGGCGTTTCCAAGCGGTTCCGCCGCCTGGGCAAGCGCGCAGTGAGGCGTGGTTCTTCTACCAGCTGGGCAAGAAGATTAGGGAGCGCCTCGCGGATTCGACTGATCCGCGCGACCTGCCAATCAAGTCCGTAACTTGGGACTACACCGAAGATGAGCACGGCGATCCGAGCTCGGATGAGATTTTGCGGGAGATCAACGGTTACTATCTCGACGGCCCGAAGAAGGGGCAGCTCTTGCCTGCCTTTACAGAAATGCGTACCGATGGCTCCACCTCCGGCGGTTGCTGGATTTACACCGGTGTGTACAAGGACGGCATCAACCATGCCGCGAAGAAGGTTCCGGGTTCGGAGCAAAACGAGGTTGCTCTCGACTGGGGTTGGGTCTGGCCGGCCAATCGCCGCATCTTGTACAACCGTGCTTCCGCAAAGCCGGATGGAACTCCGTGGTCGGAGCGCAAGAAGTACATCTGGTGGGATGAAGAGCAAGGAAAGTGGGTTGGCGATGACGTGCCCGACTTCCCGTTGACGAAGCGCCCGGACTACGTGGCACCTGTCGACGCCATTGGCCCTGATGCCCTCGATGGCGACGATCCGTTTATCATGCAGGCCGACGGCCTAGGCTGGCTGTTCGCGCCGAAGGGATTGTCTGACGGCCCGCTGCCGACTCACTACGAGCCGCAAGAATCACCGGTACACAATGCGCTGTACAAGCAGCAGCAGTCGCCGACGCGTCTGACAATTAAGCGCGAAGACAACCTCTCCCGCCCGGAGCCGGGGGAGCGCGGTGCTGATGTTTTCCCGTTCGTCTTCTCCACCTATCGCCTGACGGAGATGTATACCTCGGGTGCGATGTCACGCCGCCTGCCTTATTTGGCGGAGCTGCAGCCGGGACTCTTCTGCGAGGTGGACAAGGAGCTGGCCGCCAAGCGTGGATTGGTCAACGGTGAGTGGGCCACCATCGTGTCCCCACGCGGTGTCATCGAGGCACAGGTTCTGGTAACGGACCGCATGGAGATGCTTACTATCAATGGTGAGGACTTCCACCAGATCGGTCTGCCGTATCACTACGGAGAATCGGAGACCACCGAGGTAGCCGGCGATGGCGCCAACGACCTGTTGGGCCTGACCCTGGAACCAAACGTATTCATCCAGAATTCCAAGGTGGGCGCGTGCGATATCCAGCCGGGCCGCCGCCCGCGTGGCGAGGCACGTCTTCAGCTCTTGCACGAGTACCAAGAACGAGCACACCTCACCGTGGACTCCGGCAACCGGATCCTGGATGTTGACGATGCCTTCAGCACTGAGAAAGCAGCTACCGAGGACAACACGGGTGATGATGCGACTGCTGGAAACGTCGCCGACTATGAAGGCAAAGAAAGCTAAGGAGGACCAATGGCTAATCTTTTGACCGAAAAGGCTGATAAGCACGGCTATGAGTCCTATCAGCGCATGGCTTTCTTTACGGATACCTCGATTTGCATTGGCTGCAAGGCCTGCGAGGTGGCGTGTAAAGAGTGGAACCGAAACCCGGTTGAGGGGTACGCGGTCACCGGTGACTCTTATGACAACACTGGTTCGCTGGGCGCCAATACTTGGCGCCACGTGGCCTTCATTGAGCAAAGCAACGAGCGTATTCAACAGGCTCGCGAGGAGGGACGGAAACTTGTTTCGCTAGGCATGCCCAAAGCTTCCGCCCCAAGCATGACCCCGGATACCGATGATTTCCGGTGGTTGATGTCCTCCGACGTGTGCAAGCATTGCACCAACGCTGGATGCTTGGACGTGTGCCCGACAGGCGCGCTGTTCCGTTCCGAATTCGGCACCGTCGTGGTCCAAGATGATGTGTGCAATGGTTGCGGGACATGCGTGGCCGGTTGTCCGTTCGGCGTGATTGAGCGCCGCGATGACGGCGGCGTGACGCTGAAGGCGGATAAAACGGCCACCGTGGACTACCAGGTTCCGGACCACGCGGGCGTAAACGTGTTGGCAAAGCTGAAGCAACTCAAGCCGCAGGGCCCCGACCATACACCGGGACAGGCCATGCCCATTAAGAATCTGGGCGTGGCCCAGAAATGCACCATGTGCTATGACCGCCTGAAAATTGGTGAGCAGCCTGCCTGCGCCAAGACCTGCCCGACGGACTCCATCCAATTCGGCCCCTACGAGGAGATGCTTGCCGCAGCGCGGGAGCGCGTGCGCGTCCTCCACGAGCAAGGGCTGACGGAGGCTCGTCTCTACGGAGCAAACTCGCAAGATGGTGTTGGGGGAACGGGATCAATCTTCTTGTTGCTCGACTCTCCTGAGGTTTATGGGCTGCCGCCGGATCCGCGCGTGCCCACGGCGGATTTGCCGCAGATGTACAAGACCGCAGCGAAAGCTATCGGAGGAATGGCGCTGGCTGTGGCCGGGGCATTCATGTTGGGAGGCCGCAAGTGAGCGAGTTTGATGAGTACCGCCCGCCGCAGGAGCCTAGGCGCAGGCGTGGCGGCGGCAAGAAGCGCCGGCGTGGACGAGTCGGAGCCGGCGCACAGGATGGTTCCAAAGAAGAGCGCATGGCCGAGGACTTCGAGTTCTCCTCGTATTACGGCAAGCCAGTAGTCAAGGCCCCGCCGTGGGAGTGGCCCATCGGCGGCTATTTCTTCCTCGGCGGCGTGGCCGGCGGTTCTGCGATGTTGGCCGCCGGTGCCCAGGCCACTGGGAACGCACCGCTGAAACGCTCGACGCGGTTGACGGCTTTCTCCGCGGCGTCGGTAGGTTCGGTCTTTTTGGTGCTGGACCTCGGCCGCCCAGAGCGCCTGCTCAACATGTTCCGCGTCTTCAAGGTGACCTCGCCGATGTCCATCGGCTCGTGGATCCTGGGCAGCTTCGCTTCCGCCGCGGCCCTGCCCGCGGTCGTGGAAGCGGACGAGCTGGTCGGTGGTGTGCTGCCGGAGCCGCTTCGCCGCCTCCTCAATAAGGCCGCGGGCCCAGCAGGCGCTGTCGCCGGCGTGCTTGGCGGACCGCTGGCGGGTTACACCGCGGTGCTGTTGGCCAACACATCAAACCCGACGTGGAATGACGCGAAGAAGCACCTGCCCTATGTGTTCGTGTCCTCGGCCTCGGCAGCGGCGTCGGGTGCTGTCATGGTCTTTACCCCGGTGGAGAATGCGGGCGCGGCACGAGCGCTCGGTATTACTGCCGCAGCGGCCGATCTGGCCGCGACCCGTGTCATGGAAGCGAACATGGAGCCTGAGCCTCTTCGCCCGCTGCACGAAGGCACGCCCGGGAAACTCATGAAGGCCTCTGAGGCGCTCATCGCCGCGGGTGGGGTGGGAACCGTAATCGCGTCGGCGACAAAGTCGCGCGCGGTGTCGGTGGTATCCGGCGTGGCGCTCATGGCGGGATCCGCGTGCACGCGCTTTGGCGTGCTCAACGCTGGGCTGGAGGCGGTGAAGGATCCGTCGACAAGCATTGGCCCCCAAAAGCGGCGCGCTGAAGCCCGCCGCAGGGCAGAGGGCCTCAGCCATTCGACGGTGACTAGCGGATAGAAATCCGTGCATCGCCCGGCACAGTCCGGCCAATGACTGGGTAGCCGGGAACCTCGCCGATGACGAGGAGTCCACCGGATGTTTGGGCATCGGCGAGGAAAATCAAGTCTTCCTCGCTCAAATCTGTGTCGAGGTGGGGGCGCACCCAATCCAGATTGCGGCGCGAGCCACCCGGGATGAAGCCATCCGCCAAGGCATCCTTGGCACCTTCAATCGCAGGAACAGCTGAGAAGTCCAGCTCTGCGCCTATACCGGAGGCGCGGCACATCTTGTAGAGATGGCCCAGAAGACCAAAGCCGGTGACATCGGTTGCCGCGCGCACCCCGGCCGCCACGGCTGCCGCAGAGGCATCCCGATTAAGCGCGGTCATGGAGTCCACCGCGGCCTGGGAGACCTCACCGGTGGTTTTGTGCTTGTTATTGAGGATGCCCACGCCAATCGGCTTGGTCAGCGTGATGGGAAGTCCAGCTTCGGCGGCGTCGTTGCGCAGGATTTTATCCGGGTGGACGATACCCGTGGCTGCCAAACCATAGGTGGGTTCCGGTGCGGTGATGGAGTGGCCGCCGGTAATGGAGATGCCGGCCTGAGATGCCACGTCCATGCCGCCGCGCAGAACCTCGCGCAAAATGTCGAGACCAAGCACCTCGCGTGGCCAGCCAACCAGGTTGATGGCGGTGATGGGGGTGCCGCCCATGGCGTAGACGTCGGAAAGCGCATTGGCAGCAGCCACGCGGCCCCAGTCATAAGGGTCATTGAGCATCGGCGTGAAGAAATCCGCGGTAGAGATGACCGCCAGGCCGTTGGGGATGCGCACGGCGGAGGCATCGTCGCCGTCGTCAAGCCCGACCAGCACGTTGGGGTCCGCGGTGCCCACGAGGCCCTCCACAGCAGACTCGAGTTCTCCCGGGGGAATCTTGCAGGCGCAACCGCCACCGGCGGCAAAGGACGTAAGTTTAATGTCAGTCATAAGTCCTACTTTAGCCCCGTGTAAGGTGAGCAGACGGAGGCGTACGTGTCCTGGTGGGCGCCCCGGTCTTCAAAACCGGTGAGGCCGAGCATCTCGGTCTGGCAGGTTCGATTCCTGTCCGTCTCCGCCATGTGCGCAGCTAGGAGGAACTTTGATGACTGACCCCCGCCGCTTTATCCCGAAGATGGATGAGATCCTCCAGTACCCGGCGGTGCAGGATGCCCACCACCGCCTGGCGCCGCACTCGGTGCGCGGGATCATCGACGCCGTGCTTGCCGACGCCCGCTCCGGCTCCCTCGCCCCCTCCCAGATTGAGGAGGAGCTGGCCACCAGGCTCGATGCTGTGCAGCCATATTCCTTGCGCCACGTCATCAACGCCACTGGCGTCATCATCCACACGAACTTGGGCAGGGCTCCTTTACCGCCGGCAGCGGTAGATGCGCTAGTGTCCGCGGCATCGTATACGGACGTTGAGATGGATCTGGACAGCGGCCTGCGCTCACGAGATAGGGGCCGCGCGGCCGTTGATGCGGTATTGGCTGCATGCCCCGGCGCGGAGGATGCGCTGATAGTGAACAACGGTGCCTCCGCGCTGCTGTTGGCTACGGCGGCCTTGGCCCCTGGCAAGGAAGTCATCATCTCCCGCGGTGAGCTCATCGAGATTGGCGCGGGATTCCGCTTGCCCGAGCTCATCGAGTCCACGGCCACCCGCTTGCGCGAGGTCGGCGCTACGAACCGCACTCACCTGGCGGACTATGAGCGGGCGATGGGGGAGGACACGGGAGCCATCTTGAAGGTGCATCCCTCCAACTTCCTGATCAGTGGGTTCACTTCTTCGGTATCGGTTGCTGAGCTTCGTGCGCTCACCGACTTGCCGCTCATCGTGGATATCGGTTCGGGGTTGCTTAGACCAGATGACGCGCTGCCGGCAGAACCCTCCGCCAGCGAGGCTCTTCGCGATGGCGCCGACGTTGTCCTCTTTTCAGGGGATAAGCTGCTCGGCGGCCCGCAGGCCGGGGTGCTCGTCGGTGCAAAGGAAGCGATTACTGCGTGCAAGAAAGATCCGTTGGCGCGGGCGGTGCGCATCGATAAGCTACGGCTCAACGCGCTCGAGGCCTCTCTGTCCACGCCCTCCAACGCCGTGCAGGACGCGCTCCACATTGATCCGCAGCGCCACCGCGAGCGCACGGAGAAGGTGGCAGCGGCAGTTGGCGGTGAGGTCGTCGAACACGCCGGACGCGTCGGCGGTGGCGGGGCACCCGAGGTGCCGCTACCGGGGTGGGCCGTGGCGTTGCCAGAGGAGTTGGCACGGCCGTTGCGGTTGGGTGAGCCTCCTGTGGTGGCGCGCGTGAATCAGGGGCGCTGCCTGGTGGATGTGCGGTGTGTGCCGGAGGCACAGGATGCCGAGCTCATCGCGGCATTGCGGGCGGTGATCTAGGTGTATGTAGTGGCCACTGCGGGGCACGTGGATCACGGCAAGTCGAGCCTGGTCAAGGCGCTGACGGGGATGGAACCGGACCGCTGGGAGGAAGAAAAGCGGCGCGGATTGACCATCGATTTAGGATTTGTGTGGACGAGGCTGGGCTCGGGCGCGGACGTCGCATTTGTCGATGTGCCGGGGCACGAGAAGTTCTTGGGCAACATGCTGGCCGGGGTGGGGCCGGCATCGGTGGTTCTCTTTGTGGTGGCGGCCGATGAAGGCTGGCAGGCGCAGTCCACCGATCATCGTGACGCGTTGCGTGCCCTGGGAATCGAGCACGGCGTGGTGGCGCTGACTCGTGCTGATAGGGCTGATACTGCCCGCCGGGCAGAGGTAGCCGCGCAGGTCAAAGCAGAACTGGCTGGAACAGCGCTTGCCGACGCCCCCATTGTCTACGTTTCCGCAAAGACCGGCGAAGGCGTGGAGAAGCTGCGTGCCGAATTGGATAGCGTGCTTGCTGCTATGCCCGCGCCGGATCCGCAGGCGCGCGTGCGATTGTGGGTGGATCGCGCCTTCAGCGTGAAGGGCGCTGGAACCGTGGTGACGGGAACGTTGGCGGCCGGGACGGTTTCGGTTGGCGATGACCTTGAGCTCAGTGGGCAACGCGCCACGGTGCGTGGGGTGCACAGTGAGAACAGGGCAGTGGACAGCGCTGCACCCGTCACGCGCGTAGCGCTCAACCTGCGCGGGGTGGCCGCGGACCAGGTTCATCGCGGAGATGCTTTGCTTAGCCCTGGGTGCTGGCGTGTGCTCGACACCGTGGATGTGCGGCGAACGTTCGGTACTAACATGAGCGAGCTTCCACAGAACCTCGTGGTGCACATCGGCACCGCGGGAGTGGGAGCGCGGCTGCGGCCTTTAGGAGGTGAGTTCGCGCGGTTGACTCTGGAAAGCCCGCTACCGCTTACTTTGCTCGATAGGTTTGTGGTGCGCAGTCCGGGCGGGCGGCACGTCGTGGCCGGTTTTGAGGTGGTGGATGTACACCCAGCTGAATTGAATAGGCGCGGCGATGCCAAGAAGCGCGCTGTTGAGCTAGAAACTTTAGAAGCAACGAACCCGGCCCAATGGCTCAAGCGCTGTGGCTACGCGGAGCTGCATGGTCTTGTGCGCGATGGCTTTTCGGTGACAGAGAAGCCAGCGGGAGTCATTGAGTTCCGCGACTGGTGGATCGCCGCCAGCCAGGTCACTGCGTGGAAAAGGTCTTTGATTCAGACTGTGGAAGCCCACGCCAAGGCGAATCCGCTCTCCCCGGGGCTGACGAAGGCAGCGGCCATGGATGCACTGGGACTAACCGAGCCGGCCTTGTTAGGTCTGGCGGTAGCAGCTGCCAAGCTCGAGACAGTTGATGGCGTACTGCGCATGCCCGGGCAGACAGTCGACCTTGGCCCCGCGGAGAGGGGAGTGGCGGAACTCGAGCAGCAACTGCGTGAAGACCCCTTTGCTGCCCCGGAAGCGGAAGACCTCAAAGAGTTGGGCCTGGGACCGAAAGAGCTGGCCGCTGTTGAACGCGCTGGGCGCCTGCTCCGGCTGGCTAACGGTGTGGTGCTTCTGCCTTCAGCTCCGCGCGAGGCACTCGCCGTGGTCTCACAGTTGGAACAGCCCTTCACCCTCTCGGAGGCGCGCAAGGCACTTGGAACGACGCGCCGGGTTGCCATCCCGGTGCTGGAGCACCTCGACGCCACGGGTGCGACGCGCCTAGTCGACGGAAAGCGATTCGTGCGCGCGGCAGGGGCAAAGGAACCAAAGTAAAGGCACCATTTGTGGCCGGATTTCGGAGAAATCCCAGGTCAGTGTATTAGGTTAAGCGCATAAGGTGCCAGTTAAAAGGTGTCTTTGGGGGACGCGAAGGCTCGTGGACCGGCCGGCAGCGGTGAGGCAAGGGGATCGGCCGGGGCAGTGAACTCCCAATCGGCATTGGGGTTGAGCACTGGCGGGATGGCAGGCTTGTCTGGGTCGATTGGCAGAGGTGGGGCCGCGGGCATGAAGAGTTCAGCAGGGTGAGCAGGGTCTTCGGGGTCGAGGGGAAGGTCCACGGCGATGCGGCCCGCGGCAGCATAAGCCCGGGCGGCAAGGGAGGCGCCGGATTGGGTGGCGGCCGCGAACGCGGCGGCCAGCGCTGGGGCATCGGAGAGCCCCGCGCACGGCCCGAGGACGAGGTTGTCGTGGGTGGCGAGGACGGTGTCGTCGAGAAGCACGAGCGTCACGAAGAACTGTTTCGTGCCCATCGTGCGGAGCTGATATGCGGTGAGCTCTCCTTCCGCGACGCGAACAAGCGCGCCCTGTCCGCCGTTGAGCAGCGCGGTACCCGCCGGTTGGTTGTTGGCGGGAACCATCCACGGGTCGAGCCCCAAGGCGAGGGCGATCTCCACCTCGCCGTCGACAATGTCGACGGTGGCATGCGTCGCCGGGTTCATCGCCGCCGTGCGCAGTCGATTCAGGGCGGGATACTCTGCGGACTCCGCACCATCGAGTGAACCCAAGAATCCGAAATCTGAATGTACGCGCCAGCCCCCGGTGGTGGGGTCGGGGAGCAAGGAAACGTCGACGAGCGCAGGCTCCTGCGCCAACCCAGGGATGCTCAACGCGGTGGAGAAGTTCACGTGCTCAAGAACCGCGACGTGCTCGACACCAAAATAAGAAGGAGCTAGCGGATACAGCGCCATGGTTGCGACAGTCACCTCGTGGGTCAGATGGGAATCGACGGACTTGTCTCAAGCTTACGCAGGAGCCGGATCTCCGATACGGTCGATAGAAGACTTAAACAACAACATATCGAATAAGGAGTGAAGACCCATCACGGCTGATTCTCGTAGTTCGGTGAACAATACCGATCAGAGCAAGAAGCGTACGCGCGAGGCTAAGCGGATTCTTAAAGATATTATCTATCCGCACAACATCCATCCCGCCTTGGTTCCGGGCGTGTCCATCGAAGACCAAAAGGTGAAGTATGGGGTGGACAAACCCATTTTGATCGTCGTGGGCGGACTCATTGTGGCATTCGTTGCCTGGGGTGTCATCGCACCCGAGCAGGTTTTCACTGCCTCCTCCGCGGCTTTGGATTGGGTCATGCGCAACCTGGGATGGATCTTTACCACGCTGGCAACATTCCTTATGTTCTTGCTCCTCATCCTCGCCTTTTCCAAATACGGAAAGATTCCCTTGGGCGTGGATGGAGAGAAGCCGGAGTTCTCTACTGTGAGCTGGGCAGCGATGCTCTTTGGAGCCGGCATCGGCATCGGAATTATCTTCTTCGGCCCCTTCGAACCGCTGAGCTACTACCTGTCACCCCGGCCCGGCGCTTATGAGGCCGCCAGCGATGACGCCGTCATGGGCGCGATGGCTCAAGCAGCAATGCACTGGGGAATCAATGCGTGGGCAATCTATGCCATCGGCGGACTGTGTGTGGCCTACGTGTCCTACCGCCGCGGGCGAGTGCCGTTGATGAGTTCTATCCTCATGCCGCTTTTTGGCAACCGCGAGACGGACTCCATACCCGCGCGCATCATCGACGGGCTAGCGATCATCGCCACGCTCTTCGGCACCGCGGCAACACTTGGTATTGGAGCCTTGCAGATCGGCCGCGGCGTGGAAATCGTCAGCGGCTGGTCAACCACGGGCAACACGGCGGCACTGGTCATCATCATAGTGCTGTCCATCGGCACGATCTTCTCCGCGGTCTCGGGTGTATCGAAAGGAATCCGCTGGCTGTCCAACATCAACCTTGTCTTGGCGCTCGGGCTCGCGGTCTTCTTCTTTGTCGTGGGGCCCACCGCCTTCCTGGCCAACATGCTGCCCGCCGTCATCATTGAGTACCTCGATGAGATGCCGAGCATGCTCTCCGCCAACATGGGACAAGGCGAAGAAATGGTGTCATTCTTGTCCTCCTGGACCACGTTCTACTGGGCCTGGTGGGTGTCCTGGGCGCCCTTCGTCGGTGTGTTCGTGGCCAAGATCTCGCGCGGGCGTACCATCCGCCAGTACATCTTGGGCGTCTTGCTTATTCCTTCCGCCATCATTGTCTGTGCTTTCACCATTCTGGGCGGAACGACAATCTGGCTGCAGCGTCGCGACGGAGATATTGCGCCCGATGGAACGATTGACTCCATGCCGCCTGCAGAAGATATCTTCTTCACCGTTCTGGATCACCTGCCGGGGTCGCAGATCATGGCGCCGCTCGTGCTCGTCATGCTCATCGTCTTCTTCATCACCACGGCGGATTCCGCGTCCATCGTGAATTCACAGCTCACGCAACGCGGCAACCCTAAGCCGAAGCCCGGGGTCACCATCTTCTGGGTCATGTGTATGGCGGGAATCGCCGTAGTGATTCTTCTCGCGGGCGGCCGTAATGCGCTGCAAGGCCTCCAGAACCTCATCACCGTGACTGCATTGCCTTTCGCGGTCATCATTGTGCTCATGTGCATCGCGTTGATTCGGGAGTTGCGTCACGACCCCGCCGCGATCCGTACGTTCTATGAAGAACAAGCAGTGTCCAATGCCATCATCCACGGCGTGCGGGAACACGGCGACAACTTTGCGTTGGCCATTGAGCCCACAACGGATGATTCCGCCTACGCCACTGGTGCAGACTTTGATTCCACCGCGGCGGAAGTCACCGAGTGGTACGCGCGCACGGATGAAGAAGGACACGCGGTAGGCTATGACTACGAAACCGGCGAGTACACCGACGACGACCCGACAGTCAAGGACGGCGAGTCACTTGCGCTACCGCCAGAGGACAGCACAGACAGGCTATAGTTTCCCACTATGGATCTAGCCACCATCGCCTTTGCTTTCAGCCTCGTGCTGTTGTCTGGCTTGTCGACGTCCATCGGTGCCGCCCTGGCCGTCGGCAAGCGCGAGCCCGGGCCGAAGTTTATGGCCGCAGCCCTGGGGTTGTCTGCGGGCGTAATGCTCTACGTCTCCTTTATGGAGATCCTGCCGCAGTCCCTAGAGAAGCTGGAAAGCACCCTTGGGGGAGAGGCCACTGCCACGTGGACGATGATGGCGGCGTTCTTCGCCGGCATTGCGGTCATCGCCATTATCGACCGCCTCGTTCCCGAGGAGATTAACCCGCACGAGCCGGCCACTACAGAGGAAGAAGCACGCCGCAAGAGGCTGATGAAGACCGGCATATTCACCGCCTTCGCGCTGGCCATTCACAATTTCCCCGAGGGCTTCGCCACATTTCTTTCGGGCCTCGAAGCCCCTGAAATTGCTATCCCCGTTGCGGTAGCCATCGCCATCCACAACATTCCGGAAGGTATTGCGGTTGCGGTTCCCTTGCGCAGTGCCATGGGATCGCGCACGAAGGCATTTTGGTGGGCCACGATTTCTGGGCTCGCTGAGCCTGTCGGCGCCATTATCGGATTCGCTCTGCTCATGCCGTTCATTGGCCCGATGACGTTTGGCATAAGCTTTGCCGTCATCGCAGGAATCATGGTGTTCATCTCCCTGGATGAGCTTTTGCCCACGGCGGAGGAGACTGGCGAACACCACTGCGCCATCTACGGCCTCATCGCTGGTATGGCGGTCATGGCAGTGTCCCTCGCGATGTTTATTTAACGCGCTCCGCGGTGGCCTTGACCGCCATGATGATGGTGACGATAACGGAGCCGAGAATAAAGCCGCACACCATGGACAAGCCGGTGTCCGCCAACCAGGCGAGCGCGCCATTGTTGATGCTCTCGGTCACGTGGTGGATGAAGCCATAGGGCTGCTCAGCGCCGAACTCGCTCAAGCCCTTGACCACGATGTGGCCGCCGACCCACAACATGGCGGCGGTGCCGATGATGCCGATGATGTTGAGCACGATGGGCATGCCCTTGACCAGGGCGGTACCCACGGCCGAATCGCCATCATGGCGCTTGAGCAGGGCGAGGCCGATATCGTCCATTTTGACCAAGAGCCCGACGGCGCCATAAACACCTAAGGTCAAGAGAATGCCGACGGCAACCAAGGCGCCGAGGCGCAGCCAGAAGGGCTGGTCCATGACCTCGTTGAGGGAGATCACCATGATTTCGGCGGAGAGGATGAGGTCCGTGGTGATCGCGGATTTGACCAGAGAATCTTCGGCGTCGGCGCCCTTTTCTTCTACGGTCTGCTCCTCCTCGCCGCGGTGGAGGATAGCATGGAAAATCTTTTCCGCGCCCTCGAAGCACAGGTATGTGCCGCCGCACATGAGGATGGGGGTGAGCGCCCAAGGAGCGATCCACGACAGGATGAGCGCAATCGGCAGGATGATGACGAGCTTGTTGATGAGCGAGCCCTTGGTAATCCGCCAAATCATCGGCAGCTCACGCTGCGGTTTGACGCCTTGGACGTATTGGGGCGTGACAGCGGCGTCATCGACGACGACTCCCGCTGCTTTCACCGAGGTCTTTCCGGCCAATGCTGTTACGTCGTCGACGCTGGAGGCAGCGGAGCGGGCGATCAGGGCGACGTCATCAAGCAGGGCAAAAAGGCCACCGGCCATGGCTCACTTCCTTGTGGTGTAGGGGTAAGTGTTTACCCTAGGTTACTCGGCAGGAACGAGCTCCACATTTTCTGCCCAGGTAAGTTCCATGCCCAGCGTGCGCAGCCAGCTCATGGCGTCATCGCCGTAGCGCGTGATGCCCTCGACGGCGGTAAGCGTGCGCTCCATGGCGCGCTCGGCCTCCTCGGCGCTGATGAGGCCGTTGGAGGTTGCGGCGGCTAGCTCGTCGATGTCGAGCACATCAACCGGCTCGCCGGAGGTGGAGACCAAGTCGACATAAAGATCGCGGGTAGTCCACACATCACCGTCGACGTCGATATCAGCGACGTCGATGTAGAAATCTTGGTGGACATCCACGCCCTCGCGGAAGTGGAAGATATTGGCGCGCAGGCCCAGCTCCGGGAGCAACCAGGATTCAAGGTAGCCGAAGCGCGGGTGGTTGGCGCCGCGGGCCATGTAAAGGCCAAAGTCGGTGACCCGGTAGGTGTCTACCTCCCGCTGAAAACCTTTCGGGTCGACGTTGATGTTGTCGGTGGTGTTAAAGGTTTCTTGCTTGACTGGGTGCAGGTCAGTGCTCATTAGTTAACCTCGAGGTAAGCCGCGGTAGGTGGGAAAGAACACGAGGATTCAGCAGTGTTGACCGCACCGGAGAGGACCGCCACGACGGTGCCCTTGCCCGTTGCTGCGCGGCCCGAGACCGTGGTCGGCCCATCGGCGTTGATGCCGTTGTTGAATAGGGGAGTGGTGCCGAACTGGAAGGTATCCAGGTTGAACCACTGGACGCTCATGGCACCCTGCTGCTCTGCGGCGGTGGGGGTGCCCAGCGCGGTGAAGAGGAAGACGGTTTCTCTTTCGCCTGCGCCTGGGGCCGGCATATCGGTCGGGCCAGGCACGGCGATGGCGGAACCCACCGAATCGCCCTGCCCGCCGATGCACTGCGCAGAGACCGTAGGCCAGTAGAACTGGCGGAAGCCGGGGTTGTTTCCCTCCGGCATGGCCACACCGCCTTCGCCGCCGTCACCGGCGGAGAAGTTAAGGGCGGTGAGGATGGCGCTGCGGGCCTCCTGTGGAATCCATGGCTGTGCCGCGAAAGCGCGAACACGCTCCTGTGTCTCCGGGGTGGGGCGGCCGAGGCTGTCCAGCGGGCTACTGCTCTGTGGAATGTTCACCAGCGAGGAGAGATCGGGGGCGCCGGCATGTGCTGGCGTGATGCTGAGGAAGCCCATCATCACGGCAGCAGTTAGTCCGGCGACGCCACGGCGGGCGGAGCGGGAAGAGCGCTGTTCGGAAAGGGCCATGGAAAATCCTTGTGTTTGGGTAGGGGAACGTGGCGGCAGGAAACTAAATCACATGCGTCACAATAGTATCTGCTGCCACAATATTCACTTTTTTGGCGTAGTCAACTCTAAATAGAGACCTACTGTGCGGTATGTCGGCTGTTGATATCGTTTCGTTACATCGCGCGCTAAAGCGCGCGATACGCACGATGCTGCACATGAAAGAGCTAGAGAGTATATTTAAGGGCCGTTCATACCGCTAACGCATCATGCTTTAAAGGAGCACCCCACACGTGAGTAATACTGAGTTCCGTAACGTAGCCATCGTCGCACACGTTGACCACGGTAAAACCACCCTCGTCAACGGAATGCTGGAGCAGTCCGGCGCTTTCGGCGACCATGGCGAACACTCGGACCGCGTCATGGACTCCAATGATCAGGAGCGCGAGCGCGGCATCACCATTCTGGCGAAGAATACCGCCATTCACCGCAAGGGCCTGGGCAAGGACGGCGGGGACCTCATCATCAACGTCATCGACACCCCGGGCCACGCCGACTTCGGCGGCGAGGTCGAGCGCGGCATCTCCATGGTGGACGGCGTTGTGCTGCTTGTCGATGCCTCCGAAGGCCCCCTCCCGCAGACCCGCTTCGTGCTCACCAAGGCACTGGAAGCGAAGCTGCCGGTCATCATCTGCGTGAATAAGACCGACCGCCCCGACGCCCGTATCGACGAGGTCGTCACCGAAGCGCAGGATCTTCTGCTGGAAATCGCTGCCGGCCTCGAAGATGAGGAAGCAGCCGCTGCCGCCGAGGAACTCTTGGACCTGCCGGTTCTCTACGCTTCCGGCCGCGAGGGCAAGGCCTCGACCGAAAACCCGGGTGACGGCAATGTTCCTAACGCCGACGACCTGCAGGCGCTTTTCGACGTCATCTACGAGGTCCTCCCTGAGCCCTCCGCCAAGGTCGACGCCCCGCTGCAGGCCCACGTGACCAACCTGGACTCCGACGACTTCCTGGGTCGTATCGCACTGCTGCGCATCTACTCCGGCACCATCAAGAAGGGCCAGCAGGTGGCCTGGATGCACTACGACGACGAGGGCGAGATGCACGTCAAGCAGGTCAAGGTGGCCGAGCTGCTGCGCACCGTCGGCTTCGAGCGTCAGCCGGACACCGAGGCCATCGCCGGTGACATCGTGGCCATCTCCGGTATCTCCGACATCATGATCGGTGACACCATCGCCGACGTCGAGGATCCGAAGCCGCTGCCGCGCATTAAGGTCGACGAGCCGGCTATCTCCATGACCATCGGCGTGAACACCTCCCCGATGGCAGGCCAGGGCGGCGGCGACAAGCTGACCGCCCGCATGGTCAAGGCCCGCTTGGACCAGGAGCTCATCGGTAACGTCTCCATCAAGGTGCTGCCGACTGAGCGTCCCGATGCATGGGAGGTACAGGGCCGCGGCGAGATGGCACTGTCCGTGCTCATCGAGAACATGCGCCGCGAGGGCTTCGAGCTGACCGTCGGCAAGCCGCAGGTGGTCACCCAGGTCATCGACGGCAAGACCATGGAGCCCTACGAGATGCTCACCATCGACTCCCCATCGGAATTCCAGGGTGCTATCACCCAGCTGCTGGCCTCCCGCAAGGGCCAGATGCAGTCCATGGACGTCCGCGAGGGCGACTGGGTCCGCATGGTCTTCCGCGTCCCAGCGCGCGGCCTGATCGGCTTCCGCACCCAGTTCCTGACGGAGACCCGCGGTTCCGGTATCGCTAACTCCATCTCCGATGGTCTCGACGTGTGGGCCGGAGACATCAAGGCTCGCCCGACCGGCTCGCTCGTGGCCGACCGTTCCGGCCAGATCACCGCTTATGCTCTGCAGCAGCTGGCGGACCGCGGTGACTTCTTCGTGGAGCCGGGCATGGAGGCCTATGAGGGCATGGTCGTCGGCGCCAACAACCGTGATGAGGATATGGACATCAACATCACCAAGGAAAAGAAGCTGACCAACATGCGCTCCGCCACCGCCGACGCCACTGTCACGCTGGCTAAGGCCAAGACCCTGTCCCTCGATGAGGCACTGGAGTTCTGTGGCACCGATGAGTGCGTCGAGGTGGGCCCGAAGGTCCTGCGCGTGCGCAAGGTCGAGCTATCCGCCACCGACCGCAAGCGCGCGGCCGCACGCGCTAAGCAGCTCAACAAGTAGGCTGCTGTGGGCGTCGCCAAGCGGCGCCCCACCGCTAGGACCACCTGCCCCGGGGTATTAAAATAGCGCGGAAGAGTTTTCCGGACGTAAAGGTTGTGTGGAGTGGACCGTTTCCTGCCCCGGCTCGGAGTCATTCTCGCAGCCGCCGTGCTGACTGCATGCCAAGCCAACCCCGGCCCGCCGCCGGTGGTGGACGAGGACGATCGCAGCGCCACGCCCACGAACTCAAGCATCACCACTCCGCCGCCGGAGGCAGCACCCAAGGAAGACGCACTGCCGAAGCGCAGCACCGTGGCCATTGGGGTGGACCCGCTGCGCGGCGGGCTCAACCCGCACCTCGTGGCGAATAATTCGGAGCTGGTCAACCAAATCGCTGAGCTAGTGCTGCCCTCGGCCTTCCATGGGGACCAGATGGACACGGATGTCCTCGAATCCGCCGAGGAAATCGACGCTCCGGGCAGTATTGCCATGCGGGTGCGCTACACCATCGCCGCGCCAGCGCAATGGTCCGATGGGACGCCGATCAGTGGCTCTGACTTCAATTATTTGTGGTCCCAGATCACGCGCACTCCGGGTGCTAAAAACGTGTCCGGTTACCGGGCAATTTCGGCCGTGCGGACTTCCGGTAATGGGCGAGTGGTCACCGTGGACTTCGACCACCGCGTGGAGGACTGGCACAAGCTCTTTGCCCACCTATTGCCCTCCCATGTGCTGGAGGACAAGGACTTCACCTCGGCCTTAGCTGAGGGTATCCCAGCCTCTGCTGGACGCTACCTCGTCGAAGGGATGGACCGCGGGCGAGGGATTATCACGCTTAACCGCAATGACCGGTTCTGGGGAGAGGATCCCGCACATATCGACGTGATCCAATTGCGCGCTGTGCGCGATACCGCACAGGTGGTGAACATGCTGCGCTCGCACCAGATTGGGTTTGCTGACTTCACCCCGCAGCAGACCACCCTGGAGAATTTGAGCCTGCTCAGCAACGTCAATACCGGTGTGGTGACCCGGCAGCGTCAGCTCCGCCTGGAGATGTCGGCCGCCGAGGGCGCTCTCGAGGAACAGCCGCAACGCCGCGCCTTGGCTTCGCTGCTCAACACCGACCAGCTGGCCCGGCTTGCCACCGGCCGCGCTTCGGAGCTCGAACCGGGGGAGAACCCCTTCGATAGCAACGCAGAACTTGCCCCGCTGCGTGAGCGTGCGGGCCGCAAACCCGTGCGCATCGCCGCGGATCCCCTCAATCCAACTGCCCTGGCTGCGGCCACCACCATCGTGGACGTGTTGCAAGCCAAGGCCATCGACGCGGAGCTCGTCACCGAACGCCCGACCACCATAACTTCTGACTTGCTCCCGGCTGGCAAAGTTGACGCCGTGGTGGCGTGGGATGAAAACGGCAGCGATGCGCTGAGTCTGGCTAACTACTTCGTGTGCGCAACGCCCACGCGGCCTGCGGCAACGCAGTCGGGGTTCTGCCCTGAAGAGTCCGCGAAGACTGCTACCGATATTTTGTCGGGAAAGCTCGACTCCGCAGCGGCTCAAGAGCAGGTGGAGCACCTCAACAAAGAAGAAGTTCTCTTCGTCCCGTTGCTTAATGAGGTGCGAATCCACGCTTTGGGCAAGGGTATTGTTGGCCCCGGACAAAGCATCAAGGACTGGGACTCCGGTCTGATTAGCGCACCGCAGTGGAGGAAAGACGATGAATAAGGATCTCACCGGCTATCGTGTCGTGGCCGTTCACGCGCACCCGGATGATGAGGTGCTCTTTACAGGCGGCACGTTGGCGGACTTGTCCGCACGCGGCGCGCAGGTCACCGTGATTACCGCGACGCTGGGGGAGGAGGGCGAAATCATCGGCGAACCCTACCAAGGCCTCGCGGAAACAGATCAGCTGGGAGGGTTCCGCGCCTGGGAGCTCAAGCACGCGCTCGACGCCTTAGGCGTTGATGGCATCCAGCTGGGTGGCTTCGGGCACTTTCGGGATTCTGGGATGGAAGGTTCCCCCGCCCATGATCACCCGCGGGCCCTGGTCAACCGTGTGGAGGAAGCAGCAGACCTGTTGCGCGGCCACCTTGAACAGCTGCGCCCGCACGCGGTGCTGACCTATGGTCCGGACGGCGGCTACGGTCACCCAGACCACATCGCCGTGCACAAGGCCGTGCACGCGGCCGCAGTACCTGATCAGCGCATTTGGTGGGCCGTCTTTGAGCGTGCCGCGCACTATCGGGGTCTCGACGCTATTACTCCTCCGGATGGCTGGAGCCTGCCGGACAAGGCGTACCTGGACAACTTCACCAACGCCGGCTGCGACGTGACCTACGAGCTCAGCGACGCAGCACTTGCTGCCAAGCGCGCCGCGATGCTGGCCCACGCCACGCAGATCTGGCTTGCCGACGGCTCCCTCACCACCGTCAACCCCCACGCCGCCCAGGCGGGTCTTAAGGACCCCGCCCAAGTCCCCGCCGCCTATGCCTTGTCCAATCTGCTCACGATGCCGCTGCTGCGCCAGGAGTTCTACCAGCTTGGCCAGGGAGAGCCGCAGGATTCATTGCTGGGGGAGAAGTGAGCGAGCGCGCCATTCGCACTGATTTCTCCCGGGGCGAGCAAATAGGTGGCTTGGTGTGGCTGGTCTTGGGAGCGCTCTGCTCGCTGACGCTCGAGGTGGTCTACCTTACCGCCCGGGTGCCGTGGTTTGACGGGGCCAGCGTGGCCTTTCCCATCACCATCCTCATCGCCTTCTGGTTCAACGGGGTGTTGACCCGCACAGCGCGTCTGTGGAGTGAGAATCCCTACATCGCAGGCGTGCCAGGACTGGCCTGGGTGGGTGGTTTTCTCGCATTCATGCTGGGAGCCGCCATCGGGGATGGCAGCCTGCTGGCCAATAATATTCTCAGCCTGCTGCTGTTCGCTGCGGGAATCGCGGGCAGCGTTTGGCCATTTTTCGCCTCGGAGTAGCATACTGTTATTCGTAGAAAACCCGTGACACACAGGAGTTTAAACACCTTATGACTTACACCATCGCGCAGCCCTGCGTCGACGTGATGGACCGCGGCTGCGTTGAAGAGTGCCCGGTCGACTGCATCTACGAGGGCAAGCGCATGCTCTACATCCACCCAGACGAGTGCGTGGACTGCGGCGCCTGCGAGCCGGCTTGCCCGGTGGAGGCCATCTTCTACGAGGATGACGTCCCGGATGAGTGGTTGGACTACAACGACGCCAATGCCGCCTTCTTTGATGATCTCGGCTCCCCGGGTGGCGCGGCAGCACTTGGACCGCAGGACTTTGACGTCCCGATGATCGCTAAGCTCCCACCCCAGAACCAGGAGTAGAGCATGAGCCGCACGCCGCTTGGACGCACGCTTCCGGATTTTCCGTGGAACTCGCTCGCCGGCGCCAAGAAGAAAGCCCAGGCGCATCCGGACGGGATCGTTGACCTATCGGTGGGCAATCCCGTTGATCCAGTTGCCCCTGGCGTGCAGTTAGCGCTGTCCGCAGCGGCCGAGGCTCCCGGCTATCCGCAGACTCAGGGCACTCCGGAGCTGCGCGAGGCCATCGCGAAGGCACTTGAGCGCCGCTACACCATGAACGTGGACGCGGTGCTACCGGTCATCGGCACCAAGGAGACTATCGCCTGGCTGCCCACTTTGCTGGGCATGCGCGGTGAGACCGTGGCTTTCCCGACGGTGGCTTACCCCACCTATGAAGTCGGCGCCCTCTTGGCCGGTGCTAAGCCCCTGCGCGCCGACGAGGATTTCCAGGATGCGTCGCTCGTGTTCATCAACTCGCCGTCGAATCCGACGGGCAGGGTGCTGGGCGTCGAGAAGCTGCGCGAAATCGTCGCTTGGGCGCGCGCGAACAATGCCATCGTGGCCTCGGACGAGTGCTACATGGGCTTGGGTTGGGACGATGAGAACCCGCCGGTGTCCATCTTGGACCCGCGCGTGACCGATGGCGACAATACCGGGCTTATCGCCATGCATTCGCTGTCCAAGAGCGCGAACATGGCCTCCTATCGCGCCGGTTTCTTTGCGGGCGATGCCAAGCTCATCGCGGAGCTGCTGGAGCTGCGTAAGCACGCGGGGCTCATTGTTCCAGGCCCCATCCAGGCGGCGATGGTTGCCGCGCTTGACGACGACCCCTCCGAAGCCCTCCAGCGCCAACGCTACGCCGCGCGCCGTGTGGAGCTCATGCGGGCGCTGACTGGCGCGGGCTTTAGGATCGAGCACTCCGAGGCTGGGCTCTACCTGTGGGTAACGCGCGGTGAGAACTGCCGCGAGACCGTCGACTGGCTGGCCGAGCGCGGCATCCTCGTTGCACCGGGTGACTTCTATGGCCCAGCGGGCGAGCAGTTCGTGCGCATTGGCCTCAACGGTACGGACGAGCGCATCGCGGCGGCGGTGGCGCGCTTGGCTGAGTAAGTGGCCTTTCGCCCGCCGGCGCGGGAGGGGATTAGCCCGCGCAAGGTGATGCTCACTGGCATCGTGCCCGCCACACCTACCTATTGGGCAGGTGAGGCGGGCGATTCCGCGTTTTCTCCTGGCACTCGCTTGGAGCCCGGCACTCTACTTCCTGGCCCTACGCTGGCGTGGTATCACCCCTCGGTACCTTCCGAAGATCCTATTCCCTTTGACTACCGGGTGGTGTTTGAGGACGGGGACCTGATAGTCGCGGACAAGCCGCACTTCTTACCCACGACGTCGAATGGACGCATCGTTCGCGAGACGCTCCAGACACGCTTGCGCGTGGACTTTAATGAGGACTCCATCGTGCCGCTGCACAGGCTGGACCGGTTGACTTCGGGGTTGGTGCTGTGCTCGCGCAATTCCCGCACGCGCGCTGCGTATCAGCAACTCTTTCAGAAGCGTTCGGTGGTGAAGCACTACCGGGCTCAGGTGGCCGCGCCCTTCTCCTTCGACGGCACTGTACGGCTGGCGATGCGGCGCGTGCGTGGTGAACGCCAGGTCCGTGTGGATTCCACCGGTACGCCTACGGTGACACGAGTGAGCGCTAGTGGAACGACTGCCGATGTATGGCCGCTCACCGGCCATACCCACCAGATTCGCGTGGTACTTAACCACCTGGGACATCCGATTGTGGGGGATGATACTTATCCCGTGGATCGAGGCTTGGATCTTTATGATTTCTCCACGCCGCTGCTGCTTTCCCATGTCGCTTTGAGTTTTAGCGATCCAGTTACCGGCCGCAAGCGTGAGTTCAAGCTGTGAGATTGGGCGCTAATGCAGCGTGCGTTTTAGTTTGTGCTGATTGAACGACTAAACTCAAATGAAGTTTTATTCATCATAATTGAGCATTTTGTACGAAGGGCGTGTCCATGGCGGATCTGAGCTTTGCTCGCTTTGCCTCGAATTTTGGCCAGTTCATTAAGTTCGGTCTGGTTGGCGGTTCGGGCGCGTTGGTCAATATTGCAGTTTCAATCCTGGCCGCAAAGTGTGGGTTGGCTTGGTTCGGCGCTACGCCGCATGACGCGATGTTCAACCTCTTCGGCACCCAGTTTCACGTGCGCTGGTTCATGCTCTTTTCCACCATCGCCTTCCTCGTTGCGAATACGTGGAATTACCAGCTCAACCGCATGTGGACTTTTAAATCCGTTAGCAAAGTCTCGTGGTTGCGGGGTTTCTTCCCGTTCCTCATTACGGGCATTGGCGCGTATTTGGTGACTCTTGCTGTGCAGTACTTGCTGATGAATCCGACCTCGCCGTTGCAACTGCCGCCCGATATTTTCAATGACTCCACGGGCTTCCGCACGATGTATTACTGGGCCAATGCCATCTCAATCGTGGTAGCCATGCCGATTAACTTCATCTTCAACAAGCTGTGGACCTTCCGCTCGAAGCCCAAGGCGCCGGTCGTGGTCCACGAGACCGAACCGGCTTAATTATCGACCCTTCGCCCCGCCCAACCCTTCGCGCTCACCAGCGTCGGCCGGCGGGGCCTTTTTCATGTCGCGGTGAGCGGGAAGGGGGCGTCGGCAAGCACATGCTCCCTTCGCGCTTACCAGAATCACGGCGAGGAAGCGCTCCATCGCCCTGGTGAGCGCTTAGGGGTAATTGGTGGAAATGCCTCCTTCGCGCTCACGGGCGTCCAATAAATTCGGTAGCTACTGCTACCGGTGGGCGCGAAAGGGCGTGTTAGCGGTTTGACCGGTGAGATGGCGGGGTGAGATGCACTTCGGAGCTTGGTTCGGCGTGGCCCTATTCTCCCTTGGCGCTCACCGGCGCCTGCAAAATAGAGGAACCCGCCGTCCGCGGTGAGTGCGAAGGGCGGGATGGAGGAAGGTGGGCGGGGAAGAGCTGCCTAGTCGTCGAGCTCGGCGTCGAGGCGCTCTTGGTCGCGTTGGTGCTGGCGGCGGCGAAGGAATGGCGTGAAGATGATGGCGGCGGTCACGCCAGCCCCAGCGCCAACCAAGTAGGAGGTGGAGTCCGGTGCGTAAGCGTTATGGGCAATTCCGACGAACATCACAATGAGCGGGATGAGGTAGACGGCCATGGCGGACCAATTACGGCCAACAGATGGGGTAGCGACTCGTTTGCGCAGCCACGCCGTGCCGAAGAGATTGCCGATGATAGACGGTGCGATGGCGAGGAAGCACAGCATGCTCATCTGACCAGGGAGGACCCAGGCGAGGATGGCTGCGGCGACAAGCTCGAGGAAGAGTTTCGGGGTAGCGCTGATGGCATACGCCTTGTAGAAAGTCTCGCGTTCGTATTCGTCGCGGGAGGCGCGCTCGATCTCGTTGAGGGTGTAGTTGGCCAGGGCGTTAATCATGTTGTTCATCTCCAAAGACTTCTTCGACGGTTTTTCCTAGTTCGCGGCAGATGTCTAGCGCTAGGTAGACGGAGGGAGAGTAGTTGCCGCGTTCGATATTGGCGATAGTTTGGCGGGAAACTCCGGCTCTTTCAGCAAGGTCAGCTTGAGACATCTCGAGCCAACGCCGCCATTTGCGAACCATGTTCTGGTGCTCGGCCATCTGGTCTCCTTTACGGTGTGTAACGCTTACATGCCTTAGTGTAAAGCAAACTTGTCATGATGGCAATGTTTGCATGCATAAGTGCCAAGTCCAATAAGGCTGGGTCGCGGCAGAAGGGAGCTTGGGATTTCGCCCTTTGAGCAGCTCAAGAGTCGCTTTGATAAGCAAAAAGGCATCATCGAGGTGGTAGCGGATATCGTCGGCAGTAAAGCGCAAAACCGTATATCCATGTGCCACGGCCGCATTCTGCTTCGTACGGTCTGCTTGAAAAGCCCTGCCATCCTTGTGGTATTCCCAACCGTCGACTTCGACGATGAGCTTGCCAATCTTCAAGTCAAAGCGGTAGCCCGCGATGAGCGCATTGTGTTCAGGGAAGATTCCGGTCGTGCGCAGTCTTCGACTGAGTTGGCGCTCCGGCACACTGTCCGCGCCGATGGGTGTGTGGCGAATAGCCTCCTTTAGACGCCGGGGAATCCGACGCATTCTCCGCCGGTCGTTGTCTAAGCGCTCAGGGCCCGTCTTGCCGCGATAATGCTCTTCCAGCAATTGACCACACGCTGCGGCTATTCGCCGCGCCGCCCAGAGAACCTGAATGACCGGAAGTCCGTTGACCAGGGTTGTGGCCGAAAGCCGCGAATGCGTCACCCGAAAGTTCTTCCCCTTGAGCGTTCGTGGCCCCTCGGCCTCCAGCGGAAACGTCAAATTCCGCCCCAAGTGAATCTCCTGCGCGGTCTTACCCGTGAAATGTATTCGACTCAGCCCGTGAGCCAGAGCTTGTGCCACAGCTAACGGCGACCACTCATCGCTATAAATCCCCCGATGCACGCGAAACAGCTTTCCCGCGCGAAGCTTCCGCCGGATTGCCTCCTTGCTCAACCCCATCTCGCGCAGCTCTGCGGTAGTCCATGCCTTCATGAAACTCAAGGTATGCAGTGCTTGGCGACGAGTCGATAGTCAATTCTCCGCCTGTGGATAACCCTGCCTCAAAGCCAGATTCTGAGGGTTTATGTTGACGCGTCGTCTTCCTGTCTAGCGCATTCCCTATCGTTTGGGCTTTGCAGTGTTCGGATCGCCGCATCGATTCGGCGTTGTCGACCAACACAGCCCCTTAAATCCCTCCGCGCCCTTGGCGCTCACCGGGCTCGCTGATTAGCTGCTAGAGCTTTCGGCGGTGACCGCGAAGGGCATAGGCTTGGTCGGGAATTGCATCGGTGAGGTTGGGAATTGCATCGAGCGCCGTTCGGGTCCACCTACCTTTTGCGCTCACGGGGCAGGCGCCTGTCATTGTCCGCCCTTCGTTGGTGAGCGCGAAGGGCGCTTGCTGGGGTGACAGCTCATGCGGCATGCCCTTGGCGGCCACAGGGAACGGAGATACGGTGCTACGCAGTGCGCCGGTGAGCGCGAAGGGAGTGAGGTGGCTGCGAGGAGGAGTGAGGAAGGGACGCGAAGGGAGTGGAGTGGCAGCGGGAGGGGCGGCTAGCGGGCCTTCAGCTCCTCGGCTGTTGGTAGGGGCAGGCGAGCGGTCGGGGAGATTCCGCGGGCCTTAGCGTTGATCACGCCCGCGACAGCGAGCACAGCGAACATGGCGGCGGCGGAGTAGAGCTGGATGCGGGCGGAGGCGTCGCTAAGCATGAGCACCGCAATAGCTGCAAACAATGCCAGCGCGAACCACGTGAGGTAGGGGTAGGCCCACATGCGGACCGGCAGCGGGTGGATGGCCTCGAGCTGCGGGCGCAGGCGCAACTGGCTCACTGCAATGAAGACCCACACGATGAGCAGCGAAGCACCAGCGGCGTTCAGCATGAAGGACAGCAGCCATCCGGTATCCGCATAGTTGAGAACAACCATGACCGCGGAGAGCACCACGGACAGCGCAATGGCGGCGGTTGGCACGCCGCGGCGATCTGTTGCAGCGAAGAGCTTGGGCGCCTCACCTCGGGAGGCCAGCGAGTGCATCATGCGGGAGGAGGCGTAGATCTGCGCGTTGAACGCGGAGAGTAGCGCGAGCACGATGACCACTTCCATGATGGCCGCAGCACCAGGGATTCCAGCCCGGTCCAAGACCATCGTGAACGGAGACTCGGCGGCAGACTGCGCGGAGCCGAGCGAAGAGTAGGGCAGGAGGAAGGTGATGACGAGGACGGAGCCCAAGTAGAAGACCGAAATGCGAGTAATGGTGGTGCGCACCGCGTTGACAAGGGACTTCTCGGGGTCCTCGGATTCCGCCGCGGCAATGGCGACGACCTCGATGCCGCCGAAAGCAAAGGCCACGGCGAGCAGGCCGGCGGCCACGCCGCCGAGGCCGTTGGGCATGAAGCCGTCGGCAAGGAAGACGGACGTCCCGATGAAGGTGTGGCCAGGAAGCAGCCCGAAGATCAGCAGCGCACCGATGACAAGGAAGGCAATGATGACGGCGACCTTAATGAAGGCGAACCAGTACTCGAACTCGCCGAACAAGCGCACACGCAAGAGGTTGATGGTGCCAAAGAGCGCCACGCAGATGGCCGCGGGGATCCACGGCGGGCAGTCGAACCATGCGCCGATGAAACCAGCAGCGCCCGTAATTTCCGCGCCGAGGACGGCGACGGTGGCAAGCCAATAAATCCAGCCTTGTGTGAAGCCTGCCCAGCGTCCGATTCCGTGCTCGGCGTATTCAGAGAAGGAACCGGAAGCGGGGATGACCGTGCCCATCTCACCGAGCATTTGCATGACCAAGATGGCAAGGAAGCCAGCGATGAGGTAGGCCAAGAGAACCGCGGGACCGGCGGCGGAAATACCTACGCCGGTGCCTAGGAAAAGACCGGCACCGATAGTGGAGCCCAGCCCCATCATGGTTAGGTGGCGGACTTTCAAGCCGCTGCCGAGTGAGCTAGGAGAGGAATCGTTTTGAGCAGTCACCTTTAGCATTGTAGGCAGCTGCCAAGGCGTTTGGGCATAAAGGGGCCATTTTATAGCGCTTGTGCATAATGCGGAGGGCTTAAGTCCACGATCGCGAAAGGCCCCCGCAGAAACGGGGGCCTCAAGCAACAGCGCTTAGTTCTTGTGCAGATCCTCGTTGAGGGCCACAGCCTCAGACTTCCAGTCCACGGCCTCGACGGCGCCGGTGACGGAGTTGCGGCGCAGCAGAACGCCGGAGACGCCGGAGAGCTTAGAGCCCTTGACAGTCTCGCCCTCGGACAGACCCAGGGCCTGAGCAATCTTGCCAAAGACCGCAATCTTGGTGCCGGCGGTGACGTAGAGGCCGGCTTCGACGACGGAGTCGTCGCCAAGCGAAATGCCCACACCCGAGTTCGCACCGAGCAGGCAGCGCTCGCCGATGGAGATGACCTCCTTGCCGCCGCCGGAGAGGGTGCCCATGATGGAGGCGCCGCCGCCGATATCGGAACCATTGCCCACGACGACACCCGCGGAGATGCGGCCCTCGACCATGGAGGCGCCCAGGGTGCCGGCGTTGAAGTTAACGAAGCCCTCGTGCATCACGGTCGTGCCCTCGGCGAGGTGGGCACCTAGGCGTACTCGGTCGGCATCGCCAATGCGCACGCCGGACGGGACGACGTAGTCCACCATGCGCGGGAACTTATCGACGGAGTAGACAACGACCGGACCGCGGGAAGCGAGGCGGCCGCGGACCATCTGGAAATCGGCAACCGCGCAGGGGCCGTAGTTGGTCCACACCACGTTGGCCAGCTTGCCGAAGATCCCGTCCACGTTCAGGCCGTGAGGCTTGACTGCGCGGTGAGAGAGCAGGTGCAGGCGCAGGTAAGCGTCGTAGGTATCGGCAGGTGCTGCGTCAAGGTCCGCAATCTTAGTCTCCACGGCGATGCGGGCGACGCCGCGTTCCTCATCGGGGCCAACCAGGTCAGCGAATTGCTGCGGAACCTCCTCCAAGCGCTCGGTGCCGCTGGCGTCTACAGAAATATCGGTGTGAACTGCTGGGAACCAAACGTCCAGGACGGTGCCGTCGTGGGTAATGGTTGCCAGGCCGCGTGCGGATGCTGAAGTCATAGGCTCACACCCTAGCAGCTACGCCTCTGTCGTGCGCCGTGAGTTACCCGGTAGTAGGTGAAAGATCACAACCAGGGCCACGGTCAGGATGAGGACGGCGAGGACTTGGTTGCGGGCGGAGGCGTCGAAAAGCATAAGAATTGTGAGGCCGACCAGCGCTAGGGCGGTGAGCCACGGCAGCCACGGGAAGCCCGGGACGCGCAGCGTGGTGAGCTCGCCGTTGGCCTGCATCTGTGGGTGCAGCTTGATATAGGAGGCCACGATGAAACACCAGATGACCAGCAGGCAGCCGCCAACCGCGTTGAAGAGGAAGGCCAACAATCCCGGCGGGTTCCAGTACTGCAGCACCACCGATGCAAAGGCGAAGATGATGGAGAGCACCACCGCAAAAATGGGGGAACCGGAGGTGTTCGTCCGAAGGAAGATGTGGTGCGCGCTATGGTCCTTCGCCATGTCATAGACCAGACGGGAGGTGGCGTAGATCTGTGCGTTGAAGGCAGAGAGCAGCGCTAGGGCGATGATGGCTTCCATGAATCCCGCAGCGAAGGGGATTTTCGCGGCGGCGAGGACCAGCGTGAAGGGCGAGTCCGCGGCGACGTCGGCGTCCTGGATGGAGCTGAAAGGCAATGCCAGCGTGATAACCAGGATGGAACCGATGTAGAAGACCATGATGCGCACGATGATGGCGCGCACCGCAGTGGCGACGTTGTGCGCTGGATCCTCGGACTCGGCGGCGGCAATGGTGACCAGCTCGATGCCACCGAAAGCGAAAGCCACGGCGAGTAGGCCGGCAGCAAAACCGGGGCCGCCGTTGGGCAGGAAGTTCTCTGTGAAGTTATGACCTGCCAAGGAGAGGTCCATTCCGGGCAGGATTCCCAGCGCCATGAGCACACCGACTCCGAGGAAGGCCACAATCGTGGCTACCTTGATGATGGCGAACCAGAACTCGAATTCGCCGAAGCCGCCCACGGCGGCAAAGTTGACCACGGCGAAGAACACCACAGCCACCAAAGCCGGTATCCACGGATCGACCCCGAACCAATTCGAGATAATGGCCGCAGCACCGGTAATCTCCGCGCCCATCACCATGACCAGCATGAACCAGTAAATCCAGCCCAACGTAAACCTGGCCCATGGCCCAAAGGCCTGTCCTGCATAGGTGGAGAACGCGCCCAACGAAGGGCGTGCGGCGGCCATCTCGCCGAGCATCCACATCACCAAGGCGATGAGCGCGCCAGCTACCGCATAGGAGATGAGAACGGAGGTGCCGGACACCTGAATGCCTAGGCCCACGCCCAGGAAGAGTCCCGCACCCACTGCGGATCCGAGCCCCATCATGGTGAGGTGGCGGGTTTTAAGTTGTGTGGCCGCTGCCATAGGGTGATCACCTTCAACGCTATTGATTGTTTGTAATGGGAAGTACTTTACGCAATGCGCTGAGCATCCGGGGGCGCTAGCATGGCGGGTTGTGACTTTAAATCTCTTCTCCGATCCCATCGAGCTCACTAAGGCCCTGGTGGATATCCCAAGCCCTTCCCATCACGAAGAGGCGATCGCCGACGCCGTCGAGGAGGCCCTGCGCGGTCTGGACCAAGACACGGTGGAGGTGCAACGCTATGGCAACACCGTGTGTGCCCGGACAAACCGGGGTTTTGAAAGCCGCGTGGTCCTAGCCGGCCACATCGATACCGTTCCTCTGGCCGATAACGTGCCCCACACCATGTCGGAGTACGGGGAGATCATGTACGGCTGCGGCACCGTGGACATGAAGTCGGGCATGGCGGTCTACCTCAACGCCTTTGCGCAGCTGTACAACTCCGATGAGTTGAAGCACGATCTCACCGTCATCGCCTACGAGGGCGAGGAGGTCGCCACCGAGTTCAACGGCCTGGGCCACCTGCAAAAGGATCACCCGGAATGGCTGAAGGGGGACCTCGCTCTGCTGGGGGAGCCTTCCGGCGCCATGATCGAGGCCGGCTGCCAGGGCACCATTCGCGTGCGCGTTACCGCCCATGGCACCCGCGCGCACTCGGCCCGCGCCTGGCTGGGGTCCAACGCCGCCCACACCTTGGCGCCGGTGATGCTCAACGTGGCCAACTACCAGCCGCGCGATGTGGAGATTGACGGCTGCACATACAAGGAAGGCCTCAACATCGTCCACCTCGAATCCGGCGTGGCCACCAACACCATCCCGGATGAGGCCTGGATGTTCGTCAACTTCCGCTTCGCCCCGGACCGCAGCTCCGAGGAGGCGCTGGTGCACCTGATGGAGGTCCTCGGCGAACACGAGAACATCACCGTGGAGGTCGACGACATCGCCGGCGCCGCCCTGCCCGGCTTGGGCCAGCCGGCGGCACGCGCGCTTGTCGACGCCGTCGGCGGCAACGTCCGCGCCAAGTATGGTTGGACCGACGTGGCCCGCTTCTCCGAGATGGGGACCCCAGCCGTCAATTTCGGCGCTGGAGACCCAGGCTTTGCCCACAAGAAGGACGAACAAGTGCCCGTCACCCAGATCACCGAAGTCTCGACCGCACTCTTGAACTACCTGAAGGGATAAGACCACCATGACGCCTGAGCAACTGCGCACCCTGCGCGGACCACTTCTCGTGCGTACTGCTGGAGAGCAGTCCTCCACCTTTGACCAACGGCTGCTGCAGTCCGGCGCGGATCACGAATGGCAGCACGCCGATCCCTGGCGCGTCCTGCGCATCCAAGGCGAGTTCGTGGATGGTTTCGACGCCCTGGCCAAGCTGCCGAAGGCCGTGACCGTCTTCGGTTCCGCTCGCACCCCGGAGGAGGATCCGAATTATCAGCTGGCCGTGGCCTTGGGGCGCCGCCTCGTGGAGGCTAAGTATGCCGTCATTACCGGCGGTGGCCCCGGCATCATGGAGGCGGCCAACCGCGGCGCGCACGAGGCCGGAGGGTTGTCTGTGGGCCTAGGCATCGAGCTTCCGCACGAGCAGGGCCTGAACCCCTACGTGGACTTGGGCCTGAACTTCCGCTATTTCTTTGCCCGCAAGACCATGTTCCTCAAGTACTCCCAGGCCTTCATCTGCCTGCCCGGCGGCATGGGCACCATGGATGAATTCTTCGAGGTCATGTGCATGGTCCAAACCGGCAAGGTGACCAACTATCCCATCGTGCTCATGGGTACTGAATACTGGTCCGGCTTGGTGGAGTGGATGAAGAAGACCCTGGCCGAGGGTGGATTCATCAGCGCCGAGGACCTCGATCTTTTCTTGGTCACGGACGATATCGATGAAGCCGTCGCCCACATCCTGGCCGCGCACAAGGTCATGTCGGACAAGCGCCTGCGGGAGCAGGAGAGCAAGTGACCCAAGCGCACAACCTCGCGCGGGTCATGGCGATTGTGAACCGCACCCCAGACTCCTTCTATGACAAGGGCGCCACCTTCGAGCTCGACCCAGCAATCCAGCGCGCGGAGCAGGCGCTTGACGACGGCGCCTCCATCATCGACATCGGAGGCGTCAAGGCCGGCCCGGGTCAGCATGTCGACGCAGCCGAGGAAATCGAGCGCGTCGTGCCCACCATCGCGGAGCTGCACCGCCGCCGCCCGGAAGCGCTGATTTCGGTGGACACGTGGCGCGCTGAGGTAGCAGAGGCCGCGATCGCTGCTGGTGCCGGTCTAGTCAATGACACGTGGGCCGGCTGGGACCCCGAGCTCATCGAGGTGGCTGGCCACCACAAGGTAGGCTACGTGTGCTCGCACACCGGTGGCGTGACCCCGCGCACCCGCCCGCATCGTGTGCACTTCGATGATGTGGTTGCCGATGTCATCAGCGAGACCACGCGGCTGGCCGAGCGCGCCGCCGACCTCGGTTGCCCGGAGGAGCTGACGTTTATCGACCCCACGCACGATTTCGGCAAAAACACCTTCCACGGCTTGGAGTTGCTGCGGCGCATCGATGAGATCGTGGCGACCGGCTGGCCGGTGCTCATGGCCTTGTCGAACAAGGATTTTGTGGGTGAGACCCTCGACCGCGCCGTGGACCAGCGCGTCGCGGGCACGCTGGCGGCAACGGCATGGTCGGCGGCACGGGGTGTGGCGGCATTCCGGGTCCATGAGGTGGCCCCGACTCTCGACGTCATTCGCATGACCGCCGCCATCCAGGGCCAGATGGCACCCTTGGCCACGACGCGGGGGCTGGCCTAAGCCATGGCCGACAGCGTTTCCGTGGTTATCCCTGCGCTCAATGAGGAGCGCACAGTCGCGCACGTGGTGCGTGCTTGCCTGGCGGATGAACCTCAAGAGGTCATCGTCATCGATGCGGACTCGAGTGATGAAACTGCGGCTGAGGCACAGGCGGCAGGGGCTCGGGTGCTCGATTGGCGGGAGATCCTGCCTGAGGAGCCCCGCCCCGGCAAGGGCGAATCCCTCTGGCGCGGCGTGGCGGCAGCTGAGGGCGACATCGTCGTCTTCATCGATGCGGACCTAGAATCCGCTGCGCCCGGAATGGTTTCCACGCTCACAGAGCCTTTCATCGATCCGCACATCCAGATGGTTAAGGCGCGTTACCAGCGCAGCTTTCAAGGAAAGCCCACCGGCGGCGGGCGCGTGACCGAGCTGACCGCCAAGCCGCTTTTGCGACAGTTCTTCCCGGAGCTCGCACACATTGACCAACCACTCGGTGGCGAGTACGCCTTAAGACGCGCGGCCGCCATGGAGCTGCCGTTCGTGGAAGGGTACGGGGTGGAAGCGGGGCTGCTGATAGACGTCGCCAAGCGCTATGGCCCCTATGCCCTCGCCGAGGTTGACCTGGGCACCCGCACCCACCGTAACCGTCCATTGGAGGAGCTGGCCCCGATGGCCGATGTGGTTGCGCGCACCATCCTGTCCCGTGCTGGCGTGGTTGGGCCTGTTGCCCAAAGGCCACCATTGCTGGGTAGGATTTAGCGCATGATGTCCTGGATTCTTCTTATCGTGGTGCTCATTGCCCTCATCATCATCGGCACGTGGGCGTGGGGAAGCTTCGTGGGCCGGGGGCCTGTCATGGGCGCTCCCGACAAGGCCGTGGATACCGATCGAGAGAATCTTCGGGCCCTCGAGGAGGGGCGCTTCGATGACCTGCGCTTTGACGTGGTTGCGCGCGGCTACCGCCAGGACCAAGTGGATGCCCTGTTGGCGGCAGTGGAGCGCCATTGGGGTGCCAAGGCGGCGTCATCGGGCGAACCTTCAGAACCTTCGGTTCAAGCCTAGGCCGAGCCTACAACGACGAGTCTGCCGCCGGCGGCCGAAAAAGAGCTAAACTAGAAGGACGTACAAAATACAGTCGAAGGAGACTCAATATGGCAGCGATGAAGCCCCGTACCACTGGTGGAGAGATGGAAGCGGTAGAGGAGTCCCGCAAGATCGTCATGCGCATTCCTTCTGACGGGGGTGGGCGCATTGTTATTGAGCTCAGCAAAGAAGAAGCAGCGGAGTTGGGTTCACTCCTCGTAGCAGTTTCTAGCTAGTCTAGGGAGCATGCTTTCACATATCGTCGATATTCTGGCCGATCCCGCCGATGGCAGCGCCCTTGAGGGCGCAGATGATTTTTCCCGCCTCGTGTCGGAGACCGGCCATTCCTATGACGTGGCCAAGCAAGGCTACGTCACGTTGGCAGCTGGTGCGGGTCTGAAGCATCAAGGTGACGATGCCGCGATGGTCACCGCCCGTGAAACCTACCTGGCTATGGGGCATTTCGCGCCCTTCGTGGAGGCAGTCACTGGAGCGGTGCAAGATTCTTTGGAGAGTCAGGACGCGGCTCAGCAAGCAGGCCTGAATGAGGACACCGCCCCCTCGCTCCTGGAGGTAGGCGCCGGCACGGGTTATTACCTGGCGCACACGCTCGATTCGATTGAGGGCGCTCGCGGCGTGGGCCTCGATATCTCTACGCATGCGGCTAAGCACCTGGCCAAGTCGCACGAGCGCGTCGGCGCTGTGGTTGCGGATGTGTGGGAGCGCCTGCCCTTGAAAGATGATTCAATCCATGCCATCTCGGTGGTCTTCGCGCCGCGCAATCCGGCGGAGTTTCAGCGCGTTCTCGCACCCGGCGGGGAGGTCATCGTCTTGACCCCGCAGTCCGGTCACCTGGATGAGCTGCGAGAGCCGCTGGGAATTCTCGGCGTGGAAGAAGGCAAGGTGGAGCGTCTCTACGCGCAGGCGGAAGGGTTCCTCAAGCAGGCAGCGGATCCGGTCGATATTTCTTTCCCTATCGTCTTGGACAAGGCTTCCATCGCCGCGCAGGTGGGGATGAGCCCCTCGGCGCGCCACATTAGTCCGGAGGAGCTGGCAGAGCGTATGGCCTCGTTGCCGCAGACGTTGACCGTGACCGCCCACGCCCGTCTGGACCGCTTGCGCTCGGCCTAATTCATCGTTTGCGCTCGGCTTCTCATTGCCAGCCCTTGCTGTTCAGCCTCGGGGAACGGTCCTTCTCTCTTTCGACCGTCCCTTTTCTCTCCAGAACGACCCTTCGCGCTCACCGGCAGTGGGTCCGTCGGAAGGTTTTAGCTCCTCCGTGAGCGCGAAGGGCGGGGCGGCCTGTGAAGCAACCACCCCTGGGCCTGTTTGCTCACTGTGATCTGGAGCTTGCGTTGACGCGCTGGCTATTTCGCTGTCCCCTCTCGTCGAATCCTCCCCTCGAATCCTCCCTTCGCGCTCACCAAGAGCCTCGATCAGCCGCCAAGACCGCTCCCGGTGAGCGCGAAGGGAGGAAGGGGAGCGAGTGGAACTGATGAGTCATGCGCGAGAAATGATGACCGCGAGCGCAGCGGCGCAACGTGGCCGCACAAAACAGTGGACCCGCACACAAAAGGAGGCCCAGTCGCCCTGGGCCTCCTTCTATAATCGTCGTTCGACGCTCTTAAGAGAGCTTGGTGCCCTTCCTGTTCCAGGACTGCTCAATAATAGCCTCGCCCTCGGTGCTGACCTCGATAGCGGAGCAACCGCCCTCGAAGTAGACGCGGGAGCTCATAGCCACCAATCCGCCGTCTACGAACACCTCAACGCTGGCACCATCCTGAATGACGGTGAGGGTATCCGAATCGCCCTCGGCCAGCTTGGCCACTGCTGGGGCGGAGTCCTTGAAGTAGTTGTCGAAGGCCTTCGACATGGAGCGATCCAAGCTGATTTCCTCGCCCGTGTGGCGGATGACCGCAGCGGCGTCACCGGAGCCATCCTTCAGCGTGACGGTCACGCTCGAGCCCGCCGGTACCTCCAATACGCCTGTCCATGAGCGTGCGTAGTCCGAGAGCTTCACAGCATCCGGCAGACCCTCCGCCGGAGTCTGGTAGAGCACACCGCCCTGCAGCGTGACTGCACGTGGCAGTGACAAGCTATTAGCCCAGCCCTCAGCCTCCCACGTGGGGTGCTTGGTGGCGTCATCGCCGCGGCCATTGCCATTGAGCAGGCCGAGGATGACGGCGCGGTCGTAGCGGCGCTCCTGCGGAATCGTTCCGGTCGTGGTGTTGGTGTTGCGTGGACGGGAGAAGTCATGGCCATAGTCCACGCGCTGGAAACCTCGTGCCACGGTGAACACGGTGCCGTCGAGGCGGCCCACGATGTAGCCAGAAACGTCGCGGCCCTCGCGCTCTAAGGTGACGAAGAGGACATCGTAGATTTCCCTATCTACCTCGTCACGAAGGCGCACCAAGCGCGGTGACACCACCGGCGGGATGGGGGAGGTAGCCGGAACCTCGCCGTCTTCGAAGCCAGGTTCGCCGTCGAAGCTCAAGGGCCCAAGAAGAGTCCAAGATTCGCCATTGGGGCTGTCCAGAATTACCGGCATCGGGGCATCGGAATGACCGGTCAGCGCCAGCATCAGCCAGCCATCGTGTCCCTCTTCGCGGTCCTCCTTGGCCCAATCCGGGACCACGGAGGGGGAGCGGAAGCGGTCGTAGTTGGTGTGGGCGCCCACGGCCTCCCCGAAGCGGACGACGTCCGGATCGAGCGCAGAAGGGTCATCTGACACGATGCATTCATCGGCGTAGTCGGTATACCGCGCCAAGCGCACGCTGGTGCCCACCGAGGTCACCGAGGTGAAATAAAGGTTGAGGGCGTCCTTGCCCTCCGCCACTGAGCCTGCGCGTAGTGACAGCTCACCGCCGACGGGGGCGAGAACGTCGTCGCAGTCCAGCCAGGCGAAGGCCGTTTCCTCCGAGGTTGAATGACCCCAGCGTGCAGGCTGGCCGGCATCAGGGCGGTACTGGTGGAACAGATGCCAGGTATGACCGTCCCGGACGATTCCTGCGGGGGCGTCGAGGATCCCGCTATCGGGAACGAAGTGAAGTTCTGGGCGATGGTGCGTTTCTTTATGCGTCACGGCAGTCCTTCCTACATTAACGAGCGGTAAATGTCCACGGTCTGCTGCGCGATGGTAGCCCACGAGAAGTCCTCGATGGCGCGCTGGCGGCCCGCAGCACCGAAGCGTTGTGCCAGCTCTTTATCGGCAGCAACGCGGTTCACAGCGGCGGCAAGATCGGCCTCAAAGGTCGCGTCGTCATCTGCGTCATAGTTGACCAAAACACCAGTTTCGCCGTCCACAACGACCTCGGGGATGCCGCCCACATTGGACGCCACCACGGTGGTGCCACAAGCCATTGCCTCAAGGTTGACGATTCCCAAAGGCTCATAAATTGAGGGGCAGACGAAAACGTCCGCGCCGGAGTAGACCTGCTTAATTTCCTCGCGCGAGAGCATGTCCTTGACCCAGAACACGCCGTCACGCTGGGCGCGCAGCTCCTCCACGAGGGCTTCGGTCTCCGCCGCAATCTCCGGCGTATCGGGTGCGCCGGCACACAGCACAAGCTGAATGTCTTGGTCAAAGCTCTGGGCAGCCTTCAGCAGGTGCTTGACGCCCTTCTGCCGGGTGATCCGCCCCACGAAGGCGACGATGGGACGCTGCTTGTCGACGCCCAACTTATCCAGCACCGCCGACTCACCCGGTTGCCATACCTGGGTATCGATGCCGTTGAGGACCACGTGGACCTTGTCGGCGTCGATGCGGGGGTATGCATCCAAGATTGAGTCTTTCATTCCGGCCGACACCGCGATGACGGCGTCAGCGTACTCCATGGCGTTCTTTTCCGACCACGAGGAGATCTCATAGCCACCACCAAGCTGTTCGCGCTTCCACGGGCGGTGGGGTTCGAGCGAGTGTGCGGTGACCACGTGGGGGATGCCGTACAGGCGGCTGGCAAGGTGCCCACCCAGTCCCGTGTACCAGGTGTGGGAGTGAGCCACATCAATATCGGAGGCGGCGTTGGCCATGCGCAGCCCTGTGGAGAGTGTCTGCAGCGCGGCGTTAGCCTCCTTCAACGAGGGATCAACGCCATGCACAAACACATCCTTCTCGTCGCGCTCAGAACCCATGCAGTGAACTGAAACATCGATGATCTCGCGCATGAAGCGCGTGAGCTCTGCAACGTGGACGCCCGCTCCGCCATAAATCTCCGGCGGATACTCCTTAGAAAAAATTCCGGCTCTCATAATCGCCAGAATACGGATTATCCACAGCTCGCGCTAAACCTTGAGAGGCCATGTGACGCATTGGCCCGCGGGGGCGGCGAGAGGTCATCAAAAGGGGGTAAAAACAAGCACTCTTCGACTGCGCGATCCAGAAAACGTCTATAGATTGGGTGATGTGAGAAGCCTTCCAAATGTCCTTGCCATTGTCCTTGCCGGCGGTGAGGGAAAGCGCCTTTTTCCTCTGACGGAAGACCGCGCTAAGCCCGCCGTTCCGTTCGGCGGTTCCTATCGCCTGATCGATTTCGTGCTGTCCAATCTTGTCAACGCCGGTTTCCTCAAGATTGCGGTGCTGACCCAGTACAAGTCCCATTCTCTGGACCGCCACATTTCCCAAGCGTGGAACCTGTCTGGACCCACCCCGCAGTACATCGCTTCCGTTCCGGCTCAGCAGCGTCGCGGTAAGCGCTGGTACAACGGTTCCGCCGATGCCATCCTGCAGTCGCTGAACCTGATTTATGACGAAAAGCCGGACTATGTCATCGTTTTCGGCGCCGACCACGTCTACCGCATGGACCCGGCCCAGATGGTGGAAGAGCACATCGCCACCGGTCTGGATTGCTCGGTGGCGGGTATCCGCGTCCCGCGCTCGGAGGCTTCCGCCTTTGGCTGCATTCAGGCGGATGGGATGGGCACGATCACGGAGTTCGTCGAGAAGCCTGCCAATCCTCCGGCGACCCCGGATGATCCGAACATGACCTATGCCTCCATGGGCAACTACGTCTTCACCACGCAGGCGCTTATCGACGCGTTGCTGGAAGACGAAAAGAATGAGGATTCCGCTCACGATATGGGCGGCAACATTATCCCTTACTTCGTGCAGCGCGATCAGGCGCACGTCTATGACTTCATGGCTAACGAAGTTCCCGGCTCTACGGAGCGTGACCATGGCTACTGGCGTGATGTTGGCACCATCGACTCCTTCTATGAGGCGCACATGGACATGATTTCGGTGCACCCAATCTTCAACCTGTACAACCGTTCGTGGCCTATCCACTCCACGGATGATTCCAACTTCCCGCCGGCGAAGTTTGTGCAGAACGGTATTGCGCAGTCCTCGATGGTGGCTCCGGGTTGCATCGTCTCCGGCGGTACGGTGCGCAACTCTGTGCTGGCTTCGGATGTGCACGTGGCGGATGGGGCGACGGTGGAAGGCTCCGTCATCCTTCCCGGCGTGCGCATCGGTCGTGGCGCGGTAGTCCGCCATGCCATCCTGGATAAGAACGTGGTTGTTAGCGACGGCGCCATCATCGGCGTGGACCGCGAACGCGATGAGGAGCGCTTCAAGGTCTCTGAAGGCGGAGTCGTGGTTGTGGGCAAGAACGTAAAGGTCTAAGCCGCGCTATTTCTGCCCTAAAGCGGGCGTGCGGGTGGTGTGATTGCCACCGTCGCGCCCGCTTTTGTGGTGCTTGGTGGAGACTACAGCTTGGTGATGAGCGTCAAGCCCGCACCGTAGGGCAGGCGTGTGACGGCCGCACCCTCGAGGGAGCGGGCGTATTCGTCGGCCTCGCGGGCGGCGGCGGTGTCGCGGTCGGTGCGGGAGGGGTCGGCCACGGTGCCGTCGAGAAGCGCATTGGCCAACACCAAGGTGCCGTGCTGATGGAGCAGAGGCCACGCTGCCTTGAGAAGCGCAGGCATGTCGAGGGCGGGGACCTCGGCGTAAATCACCTGGTATGTGTCATTAGCCAAGCGGCCCATGATGTCGAGGGGGCGGGAAGGAAGGAAGCGCCCGCGGCTAGGGGAGTAGCCGGCATCGCGGAAGGCCTGCTTAGCGCTGGCCTGGTGCTCGGCCTCTGGGTCAATGCAGGTCAGGATTCCGTTGTCCGGCATCCCCGCCAGCAAATACAGCCCCACGACTGATGCGGCCGGGGTAATCGCCACCGCTTGGGGGCGGGAGGAGGTACCGGAAGAAACCGCGGCGAGCGTGCTGAGCAGCTGGCCGGTGGTCTCATCCGGCGAAGGAAGTCCGTACTCCTCCGCGTGGGCGCGGGCGGCGGCGAGCACCTCAGAGCTCTCGCTGGTGGATTCGATATAGGTTCGCATTGCGTCATAAGCCGTAGTAGTCACAATAGAAAACCATAGTGAACTCGCTGCAGCTGCGCGCCGAGAATCGCCCGCGATTGTCCTCTCCGTGTGGCACAAGAAGCGCATGTAAGAAGAGTGACGGATTCACAGGCTGCTCACAGTGCTCTGGCTGGAGTTTCGGCCCGCACTATAGAATGATGATCGTCATGACCACACAGCAGCGCAGTGTTGAGCCCGCTCAAAGCACTCGTGATTCTTCTTCCACCGTCAGCTCTTCCGAGAACGCAGAAGCCCAAGAGCTGACCGGAACCGCAGCGTTCGACGCTGGCCAGGGTGATATGCCCTCTTGGGGTGAACTCGTTGCCGAACATGCTGATGGTGTCTACCGTTTGGCCTACCGCCTCTCCGGTAACCAGCATGACGCCGAGGATCTTACGCAGGAGACCTTTATGCGCGTCTTCCGCTCCTTGAATAAATACCAGGCCGGAACCTTTGAAGGGTGGCTGCACCGCATTACCACGAACCTCTTCTTGGACATGGTCCGCCACCGCTCCAAAATCCGCATGGAGGCCTTGCCGGAGGATTATGAACGTGTTCCCGGCACTGACATGACCCCGGAGCAGGCCTACTCGGTGGCTAACCTCGACCCGGCTTTGCAATCGGCGCTGGATAACCTTGCGCCTGATTTTCGTGTTGCGGTGGTGCTCTGTGATGTCGTTGGCATGAGCTACGACGAAATCGCCGAAACTCTCGGCGTGAAGATGGGTACCGTGCGCTCTCGAATCCACCGCGGCCGCTCCCAGTTGCGCGCCGCATTGGAAAAGGAAGCTCAGACCAACGCGGACACCCGCAGCCTGCTGCGCACGCGCTAGACTGGGCAGCGTTTAGCCTTAGGACTGCGAAACTCGCAGCTAAGTAAAGGTTGAGAGTACGCGCTGAGTGGAGGTGACGTTGCGGTGAAGGAATCAGGGCATAAGAAGTCCTCGGGGGATCAGGAGCATGGCCACTCCCTAGGCTTGTCCGGATTCTTTACCGAGGCCCAAGCCAAAGTCCGCGATAAAGCCAAGGCACGCGCACAGCGCGCGGATACGATTGGCCACTTGGGGCCCGAGGCAGTCGTCGCCTTTGTCGACGGTGAAATGTCGGCCAAGTATGCTCACCGCGTGCGCGTCCATCTCGTGCACTGCGCGGAGTGCCGAGCGGACATTCACCACCAGCGCAATGCCGCCGAATGGATTCGGGAATGCAGCGTGGATTCCCACGTCAAGGCGCCGGATTCCCTCATGGCTAAACTTGCGGGTATTGCTAATCAGGGCGCTGGGCCTGGGCCAGACGCGGAGATGCCCGCGCATCGGCCTCGCCAAGACTTCCTTGACAAGGTGGAGATGGTTGTGCGCGCCATCCGGCATAACCAGCGGGGCTGACTTATAAGCCCCAAAGCTTTCCGCGCGCCCGTCGCCCTGTCACCATTAGCGAAGTAGTTAAGATAGTTTCGTGTTTTCCTCAATTGGTTGGGTAGAGATCCTTGTCATCGTGCTGCTGGGTCTGGTGATCATCGGCCCCGAGCGTTTGCCCGGGGTGATCATGGATGTCCGTGCGGCTATCTACGCCGCGCGCAAAGCAATTGCCAACGCTAAGGCGGAGCTCAACGGTGAGATGAGCGGTCTCGGCGCGGAGTTCGATGACCTTCGCGTACCTCTGAGCCAGGCGGCGGAGTGGACGCGCATGGGGCCGCGCGGGGTTATCACCAAGGCGCTTTTCGACGGCGACGATTCCGCCTGGGACGATTTCAATCCGAAAAAGATGGCTGAGGACATCAAGAAGAGCACCAGCCCGTACGAGCACGACGCAGAAGTAAACAACCAACCCGCGCCGCAGAGACCAGCGCAGCCCGCGCCACAGGAGAACCCCGCGCGGCCAACCTTTGATTATTCGCAGGTCTACCCGGACCTGGGTGCGCAGCAGTCCGTGGAAGAGCGAGCGACTAACAAGAAAACGACACAGCCCCCGCGCGGCGGGAATGCATCCGCCGGCGAGGGCAGCTCCTCCTGGGAGGATGTCACCTAAGGCCCGATTAGTTCTTGCGGGTCACGCCCAAGCCGAGCTTCTTGCCCACGAGGGAATCGGAGCGCACCGCAATGGAATCCGCCACCTTGTTGATGGCTTGGGTAGCGGGGGAGTCGGGCGCGGAGATAACGATGGGGGTTCCGGCATCGCCGGCCGCACGCAGGCTTGGGTCGAGCGGGATGCTGGCCAGCAGGGGGACCTCGTGGCCCAGCAGTACGCTGAGGCGCTCGGCTACCACGCTGCCGCCACCGGAGCCGAAGATATCCATCGTGGAGCCGTCCGGCATGACCATCGCGCCCATGTTCTCGATCACGCCGGCTACGCGCTGGCGCGTTTGCTGCGAGATGGAACCTGCGCGCTCGGCCACCTCGGCCGCAGCAGCCTGCGGGGTGGTCACGATGAGCAGCTCCGCATTGGGGATGAGCTGGGCCACCGACAGGGCCACGTCACCAGTACCCGGCGGCAGGTCCAGCAGGAGCACATCCAAGTCACCCCAGAAGACGTCCGCGAGGAACTGCTGGAGGGCGCGGTGCAGCATGGGCCCGCGCCAGACGACGGGCGCGTTACCCTCCACGAATTGGCCAATCGAGATGTGCTTGATGCCGTGGGAGACGGGGGGAAGCAGCATTTCGTCGTCAAGCACTGTGGGGCCCGCCGTGGAACCCAGCAGGCTGGGCACGGAGTGGCCATAGATATCGGCGTCCACGATGCCGACCTTGAGGCCCTTGTTCACCAAGGCAGCCGCCAAGTTCACCGTGACGGAGGACTTACCCACGCCGCCCTTGCCGGAGGCCACCGCGAAGACGCGGGTGGTGGACTCAGGCTTGGCAAAGGGGATCTCCGGCTCGGCCTGTCCGCCGCGCAGCTTCTGCTTGAGCTCTTTACGCTGCTCATCGCTCATCGGTGTCATGGAGATGGTGATCTCGCCGACCCCGTCTAGTTCGGAAACCGCCGCGCGGGTATTGGACTCGATGGTGCTCTTCATCGGGCAGCCCGCGATGGTGAGATAAAGCTCGATATCCACGTCCGAGCCGGTGACGGTCACGGACTTCACCATGCCGAGCTCAGTGATGGGGCGACCGATTTCTGGGTCATCGACGCGCGTGAGCGCGTCGCGAACGGAAGATTCAGTAATAGCGCTAGTCATAACCCTCACCAGTCTAGTCACCCGTTGCTGAGGAGAGCCACACCGCGTCAGGGCAATGGGATGTGTAAAATTCAGCCAGATGCTGCGCCTGAAGCGCTGCAGCTGCACAGTAGTGACATGTTGTGGTTTATGTCCTGCTCCATGTCTGGTTTAAGAGAAAGAATGCGCCCTATCTTGATGCCCCGCCATACCTCACGTTCCCGAACCTTCTCCCGCGTTGCTGGGGTGGCCTTGGTGGGGGTTGTGGGGGCGTCGCTCAGCGCCTGCTCGGGATATGAGCCCAAGCCAGACCCCAAGCCTGTTGCATCGGCGCCAATCATCATCATGATCGACCCGACATCCCATAAACAGCGCGTGCTGGCGGAAATCTATCGCCAGACCTTGCGCGATGAGGGGCGCGCGGCTACCGTATCCCAGAAACATATGCTGGTGCGCCAGGGAGGGGAGCACGTCAGCGGTATAAGCACCAACGGCAACTTCTTCGTTGGCTGCACGGGTGAATTCTTAAGCGTCTACAACCCGGTGGAGGCCCGCGAGATTTCAAAGGACTATGTGGCCGCCAAGGATGAGGGGACGAAGGACGTGGATTTCCTGGAGCGCACCCACGTTGCGCTCATGGCGTCGATGCCTCCGGAGATGTCCGTGGTGGAGCCCGCCGGCGCCGAAGGCTGCCCCAATTCCAAGCCGGAGCTGCCGCAAAACTACGTCGTGGTCTACCAGGACGGGCTTTTTAACCGCGATGAGAAGCTAGAGATCGCCTCCTTTACCAAATTCCTGACGACGCAGGATCTCGATGAGGTCGTTGAGGAGGTGGAGGAGTCTGAGGATTTCGAGGGAGCCGTGCGCGCCTGGATGGAGGCGAACCTCTCGCAGAACCTCAACGAGGAAGGCGACTCCAATTCCTCTGGTGGCTCGGATTTGGTCCACGAGGAATCCTAGAAGTGTGGAATCCTAGAAGAGGCAAGCTAGGGGGCGCAGTCCTCGGCGCCAGGGGGACAACCTAGGACTGTATTGTTATGTCCATAGGGTTTTTGGACATGGAGTCCGGTGTCTTTTTGGACACGGAATCCATGGAGGTCTTGGACACTTCTAGCGGTTTATGGTTGTTGCCTGC
>NZ_KV816340.1:0-286 GCF_001814395.1 Corynebacterium sp. HMSC059E07 | reverse complement strand
CGCGTTAGTCCTGCACTGGTGATAGTCGGGGGCGGCTGTAGAAAGTAAGTGGCAAGCATCCCCTATCGAACCGCTGGCGCGCTTCTGGGGAGCTTGTGAGGGGTCTAGCCGACCCCTTCAAACCCCGGCTAGCACTCCGGCGACTGCGCGCCGTCGTAATTCGGCTCCGGTGCAGTTGCGCCTTCGCCGTTCTGACCGTCGCCGTTCTTCCCCTGGTCTTCATCTTCACTCTTCAGAAGACCGAGATACCCGGCGAGTTCAGCGACAGACTTGTTCAGAAATTCGC
>NZ_KV816339.1:0-1275 GCF_001814395.1 Corynebacterium sp. HMSC059E07 | reverse complement strand
TGGTGTAGCTGCCGCGTTCAACTTCAATGACAATCTGAATACGCCGGTAGGCCTGACCTTCATCTTCGGCTTTTTGCTCTACGTTGTAGCGGTCTTTGTACGTACCCGCCAGGCCGCTAATAAACTCCCTGTAGGGGGTTACAGCCGTGATGATGTTCACATGATTTACGAGTGTTACCTTCGAGTTCTTGACATTCATCACCATGTGGTCAGTGTCTTTGCGGTACGGACCGAGTACGCGGAAAACATCACCGCGACCGCCGCAGGCGTGAATGAATGAGGCGGCGCGCTTATCTTCCCAGATGATGATTTCTTCACCGTCGTAATTTTCAAACGTGACGTTGTCGGCTCCGACTTTGAAGATCCGCCAGCCAAACAGTGCTGCGAGAGCTTTCGCAATGGCTACAGCGGCCGCGTCCTTGCCCTTGCCGCCGTCACCGCAGATGTAGAAATTCATCACCTTCGAGGGCGGCACCAAACGACTGATGTAGTCGTTCCGCAAGATGCGCATATGCGAGAGATTCCCCTTTTTGACATAGATGTCGGGATACTCTTCGCGTACGTCTGCAAGGGTTAATTCACCGTCAGAGACCTTTTTGAAAACGTCCTTTTCATCGACCTGACGCTTTGCGCGTTTTTCTTCGTGCTCGTCGACCTTCTCCCAAAGGCGTGCGACGTTGGTGATGACTTCGCTACGGTCGTAAGTTTCCTTATCCGCCTGAGCGGGGTCTTCATGCGTCAAGTACTTGCAGAGCGGCAGAAACGCACTAGGCGGCTTGCCCTCTACGTACTGCGGTTGAACACCGAATGCCTTCGCGACCTCTGCAATCGATTTACGCGACTTGCAGAAGATGACGATGTGCCAATGAGCAGGCTTTTTGTCACCAACAGCTGCACCCTTCGGCGGCTTGTAATTACTCCTAAAGTCCTTCGGCGTGTACGCGTCGCGGTCGTGCAGAATGTATGCCCATTCGGTCATACCCTTCGGCGCAAGCGCTTCTTTAATGCGCTCCTCCGTGAGTAGGTCGCCGTAGCCGTCGTAAAACGCCTGTTGCGTAATGAAAAGTACGCTGAACTTCTTCTTGTCGTGGCCGTGCCACTTCCCACCTGGCCCAAACGGGCATTCGTCGGTGCCTACGAGTCGAAGAAGCTGCAGAGATTCCGGCAACGCCTTTACGGTCTGCGGCTCCGATTCCGGCGCTAGAGTTACGTCTTCCTCCGTGTGAGTTTCGTCACTTTTTGGGAGATTTAGCATTCTGCTGCACCTCCGTGACG
>NZ_KV816338.1:0-1275 GCF_001814395.1 Corynebacterium sp. HMSC059E07 | reverse complement strand
TGGTGTAGCTGCCGCGTTCAACTTCAATGACAATTTGGATACGGCGGTACGCCTGGCCTTCATCTTCGGCTTCCAGCTCTACACCGTTACGGTCTTTGTAGGTGCCAGCGAGGCCGCCGATAAACGTTCTGTAGGGCGTGACCGCCGTAATGATGTTTACGTGATTCGCCAGCGTCACCTTCGAGTTCTTTACGTTCACGACCATGCGGTCAGTGTCTTTGCGGTACGGGCCGAGTACGCGAAAAGCGTCACCGCGACCGCCGCAGGCGTGAAGAAACGCACCGGCCCGTTTATCTTCCCAGATGATGATTTCTTCACCGTCGTAATTTTCAAACGTGACGTTGTCCGCGCCGACCTTAAAGATCCGCCAGCCAAACAGTGCCGCGAGGGCCTTAGCAATGGCTACAGCGGCGGCGTCCTTGCCTTTACCGCCGTCACCGCAGATGTAGAAATTCATCACCTTCGAGGGCGGCACCAAACGACTGATGTAGTCGTTCCGCAAGATGCGCATATGCGACAAATTGCCTTTCTTGACATAGATGCCGGGATACTGTTCGCGTACGTCATCGAGGGTTAGTTCGCCGTCAGAGACCTGCTTAAAAACGGCCTTTTCATCGACCTTTGTCTTCTTGCGGTTTTCTTCGTGTTCGTCGACCTTCTCCCAAAGACGTGCGACGTTCGTGACGACTTCGCTGCGGTCGTAAGTCTCCTTATCCGCCTGAGCGGGGTCTTCGTGGGTTAAGTACTTGCAGAGCGGCAGAAACGCGCTAGGCGGCTTGCCCTCTACGTACTGCGGCGGGACGCCGAGCGCCTTCGCGACCTCTGCAATCGATTTACGCGACTTGCAGAAAATGACAATGTGCCAATGAGCAGGTTTCTTGTCGCCGACAGCGGCACCCTTCGGCGGCTTGTACTTACTCTTGAAGTCCTTCGGTGTGTACGCGTCGCGGTCATGGTTGATGTACGCCCATTCGGTCATGCCCTTCGGCGCGAGCGCTTCTTTAATGCGCTCCTCCGTGAGCAGGTCGCCGTAGCCGTCGTAAAACGCTTGCTGCGTAATGAAAAGTACGCTGAACTTCTTCTTGTCGTGGCCGTGCCACTTTCCACCAGGGCGATAAGGGCATTCGTCCGTGCCTACGAGTTGCAAGAGTTGCAGCGATTCAGGCAACGCCTTGACGGTCTGCGGCTCCGATTCCGAAGCTAAAGCTACATCTTCCGTCGTGTGAGGTTCGTCACTTTTAGGGAGATTTAGCATTCTGCTGCACCTCCGTGACG
>NZ_KV816337.1:38300-69926 GCF_001814395.1 Corynebacterium sp. HMSC059E07 | reverse complement strand
AAAATCAACGCACTCTAAAACCGGAAGGGCCGGAAAACCGACAGAGACGGGGAATACGCTCAGACAGCAAGGAAGAATCTCCAGCGTGCAAATTCACGACGCGCAGTTAAAAGCAGAGTTAGCAAACGAGACATCGCTAACTACTTCGAGAGAACATTCATAGATACAGGAACTTGGCCAACTTCAGCAGAAGCGATGAAAGAGTTCAACGTTTCCCGGCCGACCGTCGCCAGGGCGTTGAAAGAAGCCGGAATCACTCTTCTTCGGAGACGTCGGACGTCTCAGAAATAGATGTATCAGGCCGTAGGCAATATACGATTCCCCTACCGTTAGGCAGTTAAGTAATAAACTCTTTGAGAGGAAATCTTGCAGGGCAAGGAAGTCTACGCTTTGGTGGCTCTGGTTCATTGGTTTGCCACTGGCCTCTTAGTAGAACGAGCTCAGAATCGATAGTGGCGGGTGTGAAGATAAGTAAGCCTGAGGCGGGTTATTTGCGCTGTTATTAAGAAGGCGGATTCTGGAAGCCTTTACCTAACACCGAATTTTTCTTCGGTTCTCAGTGGCCTGCAGAGGCATGATTTCAGCGTCAGGATTCTTTCACTTCCGTCCGGTGTCCTGGCTTGGTCAATTCTAAACTTGCGAGGTGCTTTTGTAGACGCTTCGACATCGGGAAGAACGTCCCCAGAGTAAGGCTCCCAGAGAGAACTGCACCGGCGACGGGGATGGCCTTAGCTACTCCGCTAGCGAACATTTTTTTAGTCATACTCACCCCGAGATAGCTCGCAACCTTTTTCACGATCGGATAGATCACTCCCTTGGTGAGTGCCTTCTGTGGGAGTTTCCTAGCGACATTGGCTGCGACCATGCCTGCAACTCTCGTCACTCCACCTTGAGCGAGCTGCACCCCAAACATCACACCCACGAACAGGACCAACATGCCCTCGGTCGCTTCGTCCACATCTTCGCCATCATCAGCAAATAAATCAGGCCAGCTGTAGATATAGGCAAGCTTCTGGACAATTCGAAGAATATGCCCCATGTACTGCACAAGATCTGCCGGCACAGTCCCCGCCATCGCCAAGCCGCCAGGGATGCCTGCGATTGTCGAGAGGCCAGTAACCTTGCTCGTCTCATAGGCAATAGATGTGTTCGCTATCGCGGTGATGACCTCGAGCGGGATGCCTGCCGCTGCCGGACTGGTATTGATTGCTTCCTCGATTTGCGCCTCAGTGCAGTAACGCTTGAGGGCTTGGCGCAGGTAAGTAGCTCTGTCCATTCTCACCCCAGGAAGCTTCGCTGCAGCTTCCAACACCTGGGTGAAATTCGATCCCGGACTCTCGAGCTCTTGTGGTTGAGTCATGGATACATTGTATCTATGTTGCCGGTGGCGAAACATTCCGCAAGCCCTACTCGGCCCAAGAGGTTGCAACCAGGTCGCCAGTTCCTCCATTTTGATGACCTGAGTGGACAACAGAAAGAGCCCCCTAGTCCCAAGGTTATTCTGAAATACGTAGCTCTTTCGCAATTGCGAGAACCGAGTCGACGGCAAGAACGGCTTCTATACGGTGGACTGGCGTCTCAGCCTGGGCCAGCTCCTCGCGGGCATTGGCAAGTCGGCGATACATATCTTCAATGACATCATCCTGACCTGCGATTCTTGTGCCGATGCCCTTGGTGTATTTCAGCTTATCCCAGGCGATTAGTTCCTCAGCAATATCAAACGAGGCATCATTGCTAAGCTGCTCAATCTCACCTGAAACTGCTCGAAACGCGGCATCTCCACTCTCGGAGGAACGGAGTATAAGGAATACTCCAACTGCGATCGACCCAAGGGTCACAAGGGAGGCTAAAACGATAAGAGCGATGCCATAAAAAAGCATTGCCAGCAAGACAACTATCATTCCGATTAAAAGGGACGCCTCTGGCCAGATTGAACGGTTCTCGTCGTTGGTTTCGGAAGAGTTATTAGCCATTAGAGATCCTTCGCATACTCGACGAAACCCGGCCACACCAGGTAAGCAGCATAGAAGAGCAGTGCTCCCACAATGAGCCCAACAACCAGGATGATGATACCTGCGATTTTCGTGGTCTTTGGGCTTCGCACGGGGGTTGAACGAAGCTCGGCAACTAAATCGCGCATCTGAGAACGTACATCGCTGTACTCTTCTTCGGTTTTCGCGAGTCTGCGTTGACGGCGCACGCGTTGAACATCCTCAACGGAAATTGTCGGCTGTGCTTGAGCCGACTTAAGCCGCGCCATGGGGTTCAGATTCATACAAGTAAAAATACCATGTCACGAAAGTCCCCAGTGATACATGTTTCAGGAGGCAGCAGCAGGGTTTATAGATCAGCGGCAACACTTCTAGCAATTGATGTAGCGATAAGGTACAGCCAAATGAGACGCGAAAAGTACTGCCCAAGAACGTCTCAATGGGCTCTATAAGCCGCATAAATTACACATATGAAAACATCACCCCGCCCAATCCACCTGCATCGTATGCCCTGGTGCGTGAGTAATGCGGGCGGTAAGCCCCGCCGCATCGACATGGGAGGCAACCAGCTGGCGGAACCGATCGTAATATAGTGACGCTGGCCCGCCTGGGCAGGAGTACTGGTATAGCGAGCCCACAAGACTTGCAATGTTTGCTTCGTACGCCCTGTACGTACTTTGACAACTGCATCAAAGTCAATCGAAACGAACTCGCCCTGCCCGCTACTACGTTTATCTACGAATATCTCAGCCAACTCGTCATCTGTCAACGCCGTGACGTGCTCGGTAGTGGTCAGGTCCATGCATGATTCGCTCGTGAAATCGCCCGGTGCGAGCACCCGAGCTGGTCTTCAATCTGGCGGTAAGAACGCTTCCCTATCAGCAGCGCCGTCACCGCACGGTAATCCGTCATAACAGGACTCCTTCCAGTACACGCCGCACCCGGATGTTGCGACTACCGGAAGTATCACCCTGAAGCGCCCCGAGCTGCTACCAGATACTCACTAAAGCGCTACCGAATAGTCACGACACTGCTACCAAATAGCCGGTCGCAACATGATCTGTTTGAAGTTAGCCACAAGGACCGGCTCCTTCCAAGTAGAAGTTGACGCAACACCAGCGGATTGTGGTGTCGCCAACATCAACTATGAAAGAAAACCGCTTGCAGTACCGGGTACGTGGAACACCGGTACCAACTACGCAGACTCGCGGTACCAACTACCCCAAATCGACAAGTGGCTTTTTGGACGTTTACCGCCGGAGTTCAGAGAAACCTCTGTGTAACCGGAAAAATTGATGTTACGGTCAGCATATGGTAGCCTGCAACCTATCAACCCCAGCCGTTGACCCTCCAGTGATAAGGAGAGTGCCGATGACTGGGGTTATCTTATAACTATAGATAGTCAAAGGGACTGGACTGGGTTGGTGAATGTGGCTATGGATAAGAAGGATCGTAGGGCTTCTCGGCCGCCGTTGAGGGAAATTACCACTGCTATCCTAGTGGACGGGGGATTTTATCGTAAGCGTGCAGCAACGTTGTTCGGTCATAAAAACGCGGAGGATCGCGCTAATGAACTTGTAAAATACTGCCATAGACATATACGAGCCTCTCGTTCTGGTCTCTATAGGATTTACTACTATGATTGTCCGCCGTCTCAACGGGTAGTGTTTCACCCACTTACGCAAAAGCAAGTTAATCTCGGGAAAAGTAGCTTATTTGAGTGGACCAACGACTTCTTCGCAGCCCTCATAAAGAAGCGAAAAGTCGCTATGCGGCGAGGTGAGCCACTCGAGACTCAAGGTGGATATACCCTAAGGGAGGATGCTGTCAAGAAACTATGTCGGGGTTCCATAGGCGTAGACGATCTGACGGAAAAGGATTTCGTTCTTGGCATTTCTCAAAAAGGAGTTGATATGCGGCTTGGGCTGGACATTGCATCTCTTGCCGAGCAGGGAAAAGTCAATCAGATCGTCATGATCTCGGGAGACAGCGACTTCGTCCCAGCGGCAAAACATGCCCGTCGGGCGGGAATAGATTTTATTCTAGATCCGATGTGGTCGCCGATTACTGATAGTCTCAGTGAACATATCGATGGAATTAGAGAATGTGTTCGAAATTCTCCAATGAACGAATCGGATCCCCTGCACGTCAATAATCTTGGCATGGATAATGCTGAGGCGGAAGATGAAGAGGAACTGTAGCGAATAACGCAATTCCTAGTATATGACTCCAAAAGGGGGCGATGGGAAAGGCCTTTTGCTTTCTTTTGGCATTTCTTCAAGCGGCCATCGGAGCCCGCTTGAAATTTTAAAGATTGAAGTTGCGAAAACGCCTAGTACGTAAATCCAGTCACTGTGTTGCTCCGATTCATCTGGCTGTTCAGCGAGGATTTCAGTTGTGTGCGGCCCCTAATCTGGTAGCAAACGATCATGTATGGGAGAGCTCTAGCTGCCGATGCGAGTGAATCCTTGCTTGGCTATGGTCGAGCTTCTCTTTCTGAAGGCTGCGGCTAGGGCAGGGACGTTGGAATCGACAAAGTCGTGGACGGTGGCAGAGAGGTTCTCTTCGTTATCGGTATCGCGAGTGACTCGGCCCACCTGTTGAATGACAACGCCGCGGAAGCTTACAGGCGCTGCCAGGACAAGAGTATCGAGTGCGGGAAGATCAATGCCTTCGCCAGCCACCTGGGACATGGCTAAAAGGACGAAATGCGGTGTTGTGGCAAGCTGTTTACGGACGGCTTGCCTCTCGCTTGCCTTCTGTCCGCCGTGCAGCTGGAGGACGGGGAAGGGGGCGTCGGCAAGCAATGTGTTGAGGGCAGTGAGGTGTTCGCGTCGTTTCACCAGGACGAGGACCGTGTGCTTGTCCTGCGCTGCTTGTGTGATGACATCGGCGATGAGGCGGTTACGGTGCTCATCCGCCGCCAGGGCGGTGTCAAGGTCGGGCCAGAACAGGTAAGGGGAGTCGTACGTGAACTCGGTGTCGTGGACTACATAATCGCGGCGTCCGGGGCGTTCGAGCTCGACGGTATGGCGGATAGGGCCGCAAATGAGAGGAAGCAGCTTATCGAGGCCATCGGAGCGGTACGGTGTCGCGGTCATTCCGAGCATAAAGCGAACGTTGAGGTGTGCGAGGACGTTGGTTAAACCCGCGGCGCCGACTCGGTGGCATTCGTCAACGATGATGTGGCCATAGCTGGAGAGAAAATCAGTCTTGGAATCATTACGGCTGATGGATTGGGCAGTGACAATGTCCACCACGCCGCTGAGCTTTTTCTTGGCACCTGAATATTGCCCGATCTGAACCTCCGGGAGAAACTGTTTGAGGGCTTGGCGCCATTGGGTAGCCAGCTCCCTCGACGGAACTATCACTGCCGTGGGAACTGAACGCTGAGCAATGATTGCACACGCCATGACGGTCTTTCCAGTGCCAGGTGGAGCAACGAGCATTCCAGACTTATGTTTGAGCACCTGTTTGACGGCGGACTGCTGGTAGGGGCGTAGTTCACCGGCGAATGACGCATCGATGCGCCGGGGCTTGGGCGTACGGCCGCGGCGTGTGACGGTATATCCGGCAGTCTTCAAGATGTCGACGACGTCATCGAGCGTGCCGCGGTCGAGCGTGAGGACTTGGTCCTTTTCATCAAAACGTACGATGAGCCGTGGAGTACCGAAAGTGGAGAAACGCTGGGCCTGCTTTATATAAAACTGCGGGTTGGCAATAGCGCCTAGGTGCCGCAGGGCTGTACGAGTGGTGGCGTCGATGCCTGATAAATCGACGTGGACGTGTGAATCGTGCGTGACGTGGACTTTTCCGGAGGCCTTGAGCTTCTTTAGTTCTGCGCGGGTGGGTGCCTGAGGAAGGGACGTCTCGGGATCAGGCTGAAGCGCAGCGTAGATTCTCTTGAGCTCGGAAAGCGTCGCCTTCTTCGTTCTTGCCAAAGCCTCGAATTGGTCTGGCAAAGGATGAAAATCACTGTCGACAAAGATGGTTGTGCCTTCGGATCGATGGTGGCCTGCTAATGGGAGGGCAATCAGATTGCCGAAACCACGGCCTTTCGCCGGCAGTGTGTCTTGAGATGGAAAGAACCGATCGAAACTGGAGAAGTAGGAATCCGGGCTAGCCTTGGCAAGAAGCCCGATGCCAACTGAACGAGCGAGGCTGGCGGGAATGGGCTCGTCGAAGAAGAGCCAAACGTGAGCTCCGTTCCCTGATCGTGAAACCTCGATAAGAGGATCGAGGCCGTGGTCCTTGCATTCCTCTGCGTAGGCGCGGGCGGCTTGCTTGAAGTCTTCATAATCAAAATCGCAAACCAACAGCCGGCAACTGTCATCTGTACACAGCGGATAAAGGCCAACATGAAAGCGGTTGTCCCGACGCAAATGTCCTTCAATCACCTTTGGCGTCAGGGGCTTTAGGTCGGGATTTCTTCGGTCATAGTAGCCATTGCTAGCCGGGTACCAAGCCTTCTTTCCCGCAGTATTCTTGGCCACTGCGTAGACATCTGTTCTCCCCGTGAAGTAATCCATGAAGAGCGCAATCTTCTCTTCCGGTGAGCGTTTATCAGAGTGAACACTCGGCGGCGGTGTGCCTGCAGCACTAGGCCGCGAAGGAGCATGACCGAGGGCCTGCAGTAATTGGGCTACCTGGGACTCCAATTCACTAACGCGAGTTTCAAGTGCTTGGAGGCGTTTCTGTTCAGTCATGGTGGGTGTTCCTTGTGCGTCGGAACTAGTTTATCGGACGGTGAGCGGCTAAGAGCCTTGTAGGCATGGCGATGTATTGCTTAGAATAATCGCACGACGAGCCGGCTACCGGAACGTTGTCGCCTGGAGCCGCGAAGGCTCCAGAGCTTTTTGGAGGGCCTCCTAGGCGCAGAGATGGAGTGCGTGCTTTAACAGTCAAGCCTTGATTCTGATAGGTGTGCGGGACAGGCGCAGCAAGTGGAGAGCGTTGAGGTGGCCTCTAGACATTCGCACACAATTCGGTTGTCCTTAAGAAGAGTCTCACTGCTAGGTGAAAGACGCTTCAGGTGTACGTGTCCTCCTGGGAAAGGAGGGGTGATGACTTCCTCTACGCAAATTCTCCGACGAGTGCTAATCTCTGAAATAAGCAGGTGCTGACTACTGAAGGGCGAAGGAGGGATTAAATTGACAAAGTCGACCGTTTCAAAACCTGACCACATTAATACTTCTGTAACTCAGGTCCAAGATATGGATGAGGAAGACCGTCGCCGCTACGTTGAGTACTTAGGGCGGGAGATTGCCAATTGGTCCGCGGAACTTAACCGCCGTCTAGCTTGACCATTTATCCCAACGAAGAGGAAGTCCTAATCGTCGGGGAATTGGCTTGTGGGTCCCCTCTGCAAATCCGTGATTCCAATCAGTTTAAAGCAAATGTAAACCGACCGGCGACTACTGTTCTCGGGAGAGACGCGTTTCCAACCGCTTGGGATAAAGCTGCAGCACTTCTGCATTCTTTCTGCACCACGCAAAGTCTTTTCGATGGTAACAAGCGGACTGGCTGGGCGGCTTGCTGGTTGTTTCTCAGGCTGAACCTGGCGGTAGGTCCCCTGCTTGGAAAAGTTGACGCAGATGCTTCTGAGCATCTTGTGGAAAGAATAGTTGGTGAAAAAGTTGGCGTGCCTGAAATCGCAGATGCTTTGCGGTCTTTGGTGGCGCCTTTTCTAGGGAACGCCGGTAATCTACCGTCAGGGTTTAGCGTAACTAAAATAACGGATGAAGGGGAAGACTATTTCGTAGGCGTTGGAAAGACTCCTGACGGAACGCGCTTTATCTACTTGTATCTCGCGGGGAGCCAGAGTACTCCTATTGAAATGGTGCTTACTTCCGATCAAGCACGCGAAGCAGCTGAAGAATTACTCCAGTATGCCGATAACCCTCTAGAGAAAAAGAGAATAAAGTTTAAAGCTCGAGCAATTCAAGCGCACTTAGACATGCATGACTGGTCTAGGTATATCTAGGTAGTTTGGACTGCTAGGTCAAGAGGCCGGAGATTAGGCCTTACGCACGATTCGGTATAGTGAACATGTGCGAAAGGCTATGGGGTGATAGTTTGTGCAGGGTTATCCGTTGGAAAACTCGTTTGCTGAGTATGAGCACTACTTTCCTCTGAAGGGGCTTGGCGCACATTGTGAGGTCGCAGCGCACACTGTAAATGAGATGGCTCGTTCACCTCGAGTTCTTACTGCAGAAGCTGCGGATGCCCTTGAGGCGGAATTTGAGCCTAAGATTCGTGGGGCTCAAAAATGGGGGATTTCTCGACTTCCTGATGAGCTAACAGCGGCGGCCTTGCAAGCCGCGGGTGCAGCTTTGCACTCGATCGGCCTGTTGCTGAAGTCCGATATTCGGTATCCGCTTACACCATCAATTCTTGCCAGGCCTGCTCTAGAAAACGCTGCTCTAGTAATGTATGTGAATGAGCAAGAAGACCCGTGGGTTAGAACCGCTCGAGCGGTAAACGTCGTGATAAATGGGTACGAGAACTCTGACGCTGCAAGGCCCGATTCCAAGCTTCATGACGCTTTGGAGGCGCATCAAAAAATTAGGCAAGCGTTTGCATCGCAGGGGTACGGCAGGCGTCACAGACTATTGCCGTATACGGATCTGGTTGAGACGTATTTTGATGGGTTTAAAGGTCGTGAGATGTACAACGAGTTCAATCGATCAGTGCACCACAATGTAGTCCGCCAAATTGAAATAGCGATCTCAGCAGATATCGGAAGCTGCGGCAATGCAATTGAAACCTACGAAGTGGCTATCCGAACCGCTATCGCGGTCGGCGCGGCAGCATTCAGCCTAAAGGAGTTTCGGCACTGCGACGACGTTGATGAAGCACCATTACATCTGCTTGCTGATGTCTTTAAAAGTTGGAGCGTGTACCTTGATGGGCTTGGTGATGATGGCTTCGTAGATTGATGTTTGCTTCATCGAGACGATTGACTGCCGGCTCATTATTGCGACGCAGGCGTTGACTATCTCTGCGCTCGTTGGGCATAATTCTTGGTAGGGGCAGTCCTACTTTGCGTACAGCTGCTCGACCCTCACCGGGGCTACTGGCAGGTGAGGGTCATTTTTAGTGTGCTTGGGGTGTTAGTGGCTTTGCGTTGAGCCGCCACCGAGGGCCTCTTGGACCATTGCGTTGGCGTGCACAAAAGGAATCCGCTCCTGCTCGATGCGCAGCCTTCCTTTGGTGTAAAGCAAGCGGTAGGCGCGCTGCTCTTCGGTGGTGAGGTGGGTAAGCGTGGCGGAGCCGTCGCCGGGGTCGGGGACGGCTAGGTGCTGGAATTTGGTGACGGTGGCGGTGTCCATGAGGAGGGACCTGGTGTGAGGGAAGTGGGCGCGCACGGCGTTGAGGATGGCAAAGCCGGCGGCGTCAAGATCACCCCAGTAGGTGATGTCGGCGTGATGTAGCCAGCACAGTGCCTGGAGTTGGTGGGCGGCGGTGCCGGAACCGAGGATGGCGATGGTGGTTGGGGAGGCGTCGGCAAGCGTGGGAAGTGCTAGGAAGGTTTGTTTGTTCTCCACGATGAGCACCCGGGGCGGGGTGTCCGGGAAGAGCTCGGCGGCGTCGGCGAGGGGGATTTCTATATCAGAGAGCGCTGGTGCGTAGTTGAGGTAGCGCAGGCGCAGGCGGGCATCGCTGCGGCGCAGGCCCAAGTCCGTGATGCCGAAGGGTGCGAGGAGCGAAAGGAGCAGGCGGCGGTGGGTGCCTATCCATTTGCCGTCCACACCTTCGACCGGCACGGCGCGCTCCCATTCACCGGAATTGGGGTTCGCGCGCAGCCAGGTCAGACACGGCCCAAGGCAGCGCAGGTCGTAGGCGCTTAAGTCCTTCCACTGGTTGTACGTGCGACGGACGGTCGCGGCAAAGTCGGTGCTCGCCGGGAAAATGGCGGCGATGTCCTGGGCGCGCTGGAGGGCCCGGTTGTAGTCAGGCATCAGGCCCGCGGCGGCAGCGATGCGCGCGGCACCGGTGAGCACTACGCGTGTGGGAACGTCGTTGGTGCCAAGGCCTGCGCGGGACCAATTCCGGGATTCATAGATGACCTCGTCCTGGTTCGGCCAGCGCTGCCAGGCGCGGATGAAGTCCCTCGTGGCCTTGATATCGCGGGAGGCGGCCGTAGCTGTTGGCGGGTGCAGCGGCCAGTCAAGGTTGAGCGCGGTGGGATCGGCGAGCGCTTCGGCGAAGTGGTTGCGCAGGTATTTGGCGGCATGCCCCTGTAGGTCTTTAGGAGTCCGCATCGTCGGAGTCCTTGGGGTCGGGTTGTTGGGGGTCGTGGGTGGTGGAGGCGTCGATAAGCTTGTAGCCCGTCCGTGCCTGCGGGCGGCCGTCGATGGTGGGCTCGTCGTAGCTGACCACGATGGTGCCGTCCACATAGGGCGAGAGAGTCTGGATGAGCTTGAACGGCGTGGCCAGAATCATGTGGAATCCAAAGGACGCGAAGACGGACATGGCCGTGCGGGTGAAAGCGGGATCCGCGCGGTCAAAGGCCTCATCCAAGATGATGGACCCATAGGTGGGCGCGTCCTGGTCAGGTTCCGCGAGGCGGAAACGCAGGGCTGCGGCCAAGCAGAAGAAGACGAGCTTCTGCGCCTGGCCGCCAGAGAGCGAGGCGGAGTCCTGATAGGTGTTGGCCGTCGTGCCATCGGGGTAGCATTCGCGGCCGACAAAGCTAACGTGCCGGCGGGTATCTAAAACCACGTTGCGCCAGCGGATATCCTCCGGCTGGCTGGAGCCGAGGCGGCTTAAGATCTTGTCCAAGGCGTGGTAGCGCGCAATGGCTGCCGCTGGATTATCTTCGGTGGCTTCCGCCAGGCTGTAGGAGGTGGCGGCATCGAGATCCCGCTGGAATTCTTGGACCACCTGGCCGCGGGCGTCCTTGACGTCGATGCGCAGGGTGCGCTCACCGTTGAAGGGTGAGCGCTCCAGGGATTTATTGATGTAGTCCATGCGCATCTCAATATCGCTGCGGGCGCGGCGCAGATCCGTGGCCAGGTGGGAGAGGTTGCGCACCGTCTGGCCGTTGAGCAACTCGAGGAAGCGGGCGCGGAAATCAGCCAGGCGGTCTGCCCGGAGGAACTTGAGCTTCTCGATGCCCTCGCCGGCGAAGCTGGCCTGCGGTTCCAAGTCGGCGGCCTCCGCGGGCCACTCGGACAGGTAGGCGTGCAGGACGGAGACGATCTTGTCGTTGGCCTCCTCGATGCGGCGCGCGGCCGTGCGGGAGGTCTGTTGCAAACTGGCCTGGACTTCATCGCGGCGGGCATCGATGTCATCGATTGTGAGACTGCGCTTGCCTTTGTGCAGGGCTTCAACGACTGCTGTCTCAATGTCCTTGTCCGCGATCTCCGGCACGGGGCCGATGCCGCGGCGGCGTGTGGTGGAGCGCTCGAGCTCGCCTTCGACGTTGCCCAGGTGTTTCTGCGCCTCGTTGAGTCTGGCGCGGGCGGCATCGAGCTTCTGCTTGGCCTGTGCGTGCGCGGCGGCCAGCGCCTGGGCCTCCGGGGAGGAAGCCAGTGAGTCAAACTGTTCTTGCAGATCACGCTTGCGGGCCTCGGCGGAGGCGGTGTCGATGTCCTGGAATGAGGTATCCAGCACCTGCTGGGCCTTATCGCGCTGGGAGCGCAGGATGTCCATCTTCCGGTTAAAGTCCTGAACCCGCTTGGCCGTAGCGCGGGCGGTGGCCTTGGCTTCGGTGAGCTGGGATCGCAGCAGCTCAATCTTGGCGGTGTTGGTGGAGCCGACCCGGTACCAGGCGATGCCGCTAAAGCGCGTGCGGTCATCCTTGATGAAGCGCGTTGAGCCGTCCTTGTCCTTGGGGCGGCTCTCCAGGCCATCGCGGGTAATGGCTGGGGTCTTGGTGACTTTTTCCAATTCCGCTACGGAGTCCACGCATTCGTAGTTGAAGCGGCGCGAAATGTGGTGGCGAACCCAGCTCGCCATGGCGTGGTCTTGGAACTCGAGCTTGTGGATGAGCTGCCGCGGGCTGCGTGCGGATGCCGGCGCTGGGGCAAACTCCGGGATGGTGCGGTACTCCAAGCGCGTGCCCACGTTGCGGGAATTGACCCACTGGTTGATGGCCTCCCGCGCGGCTTCGGGCACGAGCAGGGTGGCGGCGAAGTTGTGCAGTAGCTTCTGGATCACCGGCTCCCACTCGCTCTGGTGCGGGCTGATATCGATAAGCTCGCCGGCGAAGGGGAGCTCGGACTCGGCATAACCGGTATCGCGGGCCAGCTGCGAGCGCAGCTCCACCAAGGTCTTATCGATGTTGGTTCTCCGCGAGCTGAAGGAGCGCAGCTCGCTGTCCAGCGTGGAGCAGGCGGTGGCGGCGTCGCGGGCGGCCACGCCGGCCTCCTGTTGCTGGTTGATGAGGTCTTCGAAATCGGCCTCGAAGTCCGCGATGCGGATCTTCGCATTGGCCTGTAGTTGGGCGAAGCCATGCGGGCTGAGCTCGTAGTGATCAGTCCACTGGCCTGCCGCTGCACTAAGGCGCTGGAACTCCTTCGTGCGGTGCTCAATCTCCTTTTCGGCGGTTTCTATCTTGGCCCTTAAGGCATCGAGCTCACCCGAACTGAGCTGGGAGACGGCCACTGCGGCGAGGCGCTCTGCGTCATCGAGGTGAGCAACATCGGCCTCAAGAGATGCGGCTTCCGACTGGGCTTCGGCCAACTGCGCTGAAAGGGCGCGAATGCGAACGTCCAGTTCTTCTGCCACCAAGCGGGCGCGGACCGCTGGCAGTGCCTCCGCCATGGCCTCCGCTTGTGCTTTGTCCGCCTCCGCGCCTGTGCGCTGGGAATGCAGCTGGGGCAGGGGAGCGAGCGTATCAATCTGGGCCTTGACGTCCTCGACCCTTAAATAGGCTTGGCGCAGATCCTCAAATTGCTCGACGGCCTCATCCGCTTTCTCAAAGGTAGCCGGACGGTCCAGCATGTAGTCCCTAAAGAGCTGGTCCAGGCTGGAGAGGGACTTCGCGGATTGCGTGCGGTGGAGAAGCAGCTGGCCCTCCACATTCTTGATGCCTAGGCGTTTGCGGAAGCGGTCTGCGAACGTGGTGTAGGTCGTCGTGAAGGACGCGCCGGGGCCTTTGTACATTGCCTTAATCTTGCGGGTGTCCAGGCTGCGGGTGAGCAAAGGGCTGAGCTTGTCGATGTCCTCGTCGCCCGGCACCAGCCCATACAACTTCTTGATCTGGCCTACTGAGTTCTCACCGCCGTTGAGGCGGAAGATAGCGATGAGGGTGTGCTGCTTGCCCGCGCCGTTATCGTAGGTCAGCGCCACGACCGAGTTGGTGGCGCCCTCCCGCAAGTACTCGGGGGCGATCTCACCGGTCTGCGTGTTCTCCCGTTGCCGCCACGCGCCGCGCACATAGGAGACGAGGTTGCGCCCGTTGTGCCGCCCGAGGTCCTGTTGCGACGCCGCGTTGAACTTCACGTGACTTTGCGGAACAAGAACCGCGGACATGGCATCGAGCAACGTGGACTTGCCGGAACCCGAGCCGCCTGTAATGAGGAAGCCCTTGCGGGCTACTGGGATGGAGAAGTAGCCGTGGAAAGTGCCCCAGTTAATCAGCTGGATGCGGCTGATGCGGAATTGTCCGGGGTAGTAGGTGGTGTTCTTAGTCATCGGAGGCAACCTCCTGCTCTTGGAGCTGCTCCGGGTCCTGCTCATCCTGGTCTTCCGTCTGCGCCAGGCGGGCGTATTCATCCCGGATGGCGGAGACCGTGGAGGCGTCGAAAAGCTGGCGCAGCACCGGGGAAACCTCAAACCGGCCCTCGGTTTCGGTGGCGCTGATGAGGGAATAGTCATTCTGTATGCGTTTCATTGCCGCGTTGAAGCGCTTGGTGAAGCCGGCCTCGTCGCGGTTATCCACCGCGCGGACATAGCCGATGCTTTCCCGGAGATCCTCCACGTCCACGATGACGCGCTCGCCGGGCAGGGTGAGGCCGAGCTCCTGGCGCAGGTTCAACAAGATGGCGGTGTCGATGTGCTTGAGCTTGTCCGTGCGCAGCACCTGCGGGATGCTCACGCTGTCTTCCTCCACCATGCGGGTGAATGCGAAGCCTTCCGTCTCATCCACGACGAGCTCCAGGAACACCTCGTGCAACCGGGCGCGTAGGTTCTCCTCGTCGGAGATAATCGCCGCCCACAGTACCGGTTCCTTTTGCGCGCGAATGAGCGGGCCCTGCAGCAGCTGCACCAGCGCGCGCCGCGAATGATAGGTCAGCGTTCCTTTATCGTGTTCCCACAGCGGTGGCTCGTGCGCGGCATCGACGCGGGGGCTATTGACGGCGGTCACTGTAGCTCCTTAACGGTGGTGTGATCGAAATACATGGTGGGGATCTGGGCGCAACGCACGGTACCGTCTTCTTCGATCCACGTGACCGTCTCGTGTGCTTCTTTCAGCGAGGGCAGCGGGTGGGAATCCGCGATATGTACCAAACCCACCACGCTGGCCAGACCTTGCGTCGGGGGATAGGCCTGCAGCACCTGGCCAATAGTGCAGGGGTCGGACTTGGCGACGGCCCCGCGTACCGCCTCGTGCAATTCTTCGAAGTCGATTTCTGATTCGCGCACCAGCTCATAAAGCGCCTGTGGGTCTTCTGTGCCGGGCTGGTAGGCCACTGGCGCCTCCTCCACGACTTCCCGCCCGGGGTTGGCCAGGCGGATGCGGGAGACCGAGTGAATCGACATGCCGATGCGCTGCAGCGGTGTGTCCATCCGGTGAAAGGCCTTCAGCTCGGAGTTTTGTGCGGCATCAATGGCCATGCCGCGGGCCTCGCGCAGCAGCTCAATCATGCGCCGGTCCTCCGCGAATTGCTCGGAGGAGACGTAGTTGCGCAAACTGCGTGCCAGCCCGGTCATGGTCTGGTTGACCTCGAAGCTGGTCTCCTCCATATCGCGAAAGAGGCTGCGCAGCCGCTGCCTCCTGTCCGGGGCGAGCTGCTGCCCGGGCTCGCTTTCCAGAACCTCCTTGATCCATTGGTCCAACCAGGCGCTGCGCTCCCTATCCATCAGGAGGGAATAGAAGCCGCGGAAGCTGCGCCCGGCCTCCGATTCCGCAATGTGGTCCACGCCGTTGAAGATTTCCTCCAGCACCTCGCCGCGGTAGCCCTCCGGATCTAAGAGCTGTCGGCGCAGCTGGTGGTTGAGGGCCTCAAGCTCATGGCGAACCCGGGCGAAATCGCTCGGTACGGCCATGGCCATGTTCAGTACGTCTTGGACGCGCTCTTCCGTCTCCGCGGCGGTGAGGCTTTCAAACTGCCCGAGGTGTGCCTTCTCAATCTCGCGGTTAATGCGGTCACGTTCTGCTTCCAAGCTGGCCACGCGGCTAGCGATGTCCTCGTTGGTATCCCGCGCCAGCCTTTGCAGCGCCGAGCTGATCGACTCCACCCGTGAGGCCGTCACCGCGGTCACCGGTGCTTCCCAGCGCTCGATGGCTTCGAGTGCCGAGAGCGCATCTTCACTGGGTTCGAGCGTTTCACCGTGGGAGCTCTTGCCGGACTTTCTGATTAACCAGCCGGCTTTGACCCAGTCATTGCAGTAGTTTTGTGGTGTGCGGGGCATGGAAAATTCGCTGGCCAAAACTTCGAAATCGGTGACCATGAGCTCGTATACCTCTGCTGCTGGGCGCGCCCGGGTGCCGCGGGGGAAGTACTCTGCAATCAACGCCAGAATCACGGGCGCGTTGTCCGCAGCCAGGAGCCGGATGGCGGCGGAATCGCGCATCAGGCGCCGGAGGGAGAGGGCGCGTGCTTCAACAGACATGTCTTGATTCTGACAGGTGTGCCGGACACGTGCAGCGAAGACTGGTTCAAAGCTTCGAAGTCCTGCGGTGGGTGCTTGAGTTTTGGATGCGCCGAGCTAATTGGAATGAATAAACCTACTATGGATCAACGATTTTTGGAGCTCAACTCTTGAATTAGAGCTTCTGAATTGTTTAGAACATAGCCACGACGAGCCGGTCACCGGAACGTTGTCGCCTGGAGCCGCGTAGGCTCCAGAGCTTTTCTAGAGGCCTTTTACCTAGCGATCTCTCTTCGCGTCTAAGCGCAGACCGTGAAGGTGTATTAATTCGTTGGAGGGAGTCGTTGCCAAACGCCCGCCCTTTTCATGCACCGTCCGTGACAAGCTCCCGCAGCGCAGCCAGTGCCTCGCGGGAGGCGGTGCCGTAACGCTCGCGCAGAAATCGGTGGGTGGCATCGGGGTTGTCTAGTGAGATGGATGTGTCGCTGAGGTTGTGCAGCTCTGATTCGCCGGCGGAGGTCTTCTCCACGGACCAGAAGCTCTCGGCGCGCAGGCCCAGCTCGCCGGCGCGCTCGAGGACGCTGAAGGTGTGGGAGGCAAAGATGAGCTGCGCGCCGTTGACGTTGATGCTGGGTTCGCGAAAGGCCTGGATGATGAAGTCGAGGAGTGCTGGGCGCAGGGCGGAATCCAGCTCATCGGCCACCAGGATTCCGCCGCGGCGCAGGGTATCGAGAACCAGGGGAGCGGTGGCCATCCAGTTCTGCGTGCCGCCGGATTCATCGGTCAGCTTCAGCTCGTAGAAGGAATCATCGGCCTTGTGCTCCACGATGATGGCGTGCAGCAAGGATTCAATCTCCGCATCGGTGTAGCCGCGGAACTCGTCGGGGCGGCGGATGCTGCCGTCGCTGTGGCTAAGCGCATCGATGACCGGGCGCATCTGGCGGAAGACGTGCTCCGGGATGTGGTCCTGGTTGAGCCGCACGGAGTGGATACCGGCATCGGCCGCGCGCAGCAGCGCGGCAGCCTCATGCAGGTGCAGCTTGCCAGTCCGGATGAGGGTGGTGATGCGTGAGGACGTGCTGATGGAAGAGTGCCCGTGCGGCAGGTAGGCCACGTCGTGCACCAGGGCACGGGCCAGCGGTGCGAGGACCGGGTGGCCATCGCGCAGGCCGGCGGAGAGGATTAGCTCGGTGTCCGCAACGGGGCCGAGCTTGGCCGCATCCCCCCGATCCATAAAGGATCTCGTCCACTGCACCTCCTCACCGCGGGTGCGCACGAAGCAGGGGCTCCACCTCGTCGATGGCACGCGGCTGAGCCATTCCGCGTGTACGCCGGTGAAACTCCACTGGAATCCGTAGAGGTAGCGCACGCCATCGAGCTCAAAATCCAGCTCAAAAGTGCTGGGCAGGCGCTGCGTGCGGGGATCCAGGCGGTACGGGGCGTGGGGGAGTTGGTTGGGTGGGGCGTCGGCAAGCCAGGTGGTGGCGGAGGATTCGATGGCGAGCAGGGCGAAGGCGAGGGCATTGAGGACGCTGCTCTTTCCCGACGCCGTGGGACCGATGAGTACGGCGGTGGGCTCGCTGATCTGTGCCCATCCTTCCTCCGGGGCGGTGGAGTGCTGCCAGTGGTGGTACAGCGAAAGCGTCTGCGTGGCGCGAATGCTGCGGAAGTTAGACACGCTAAAGGAAAGGAGCCTCATGGTCGCGACACTACAGGCTCACGCATGCCGGATCCTAGAAGGCTGTCTTAGAACCGGGTGCGTGCCCTCATCCGGATTTCGGACTCACTCCAGCAGTCGCTGGTAGCGTCTGTTGACATACCGCAACCAGCAACCACAGGAGGCCGCATCCTATGGACGGAGATATCACTGGGCTGCTTGTGTGTGTCGGTTTAGTGCTGGTCATGGTGGCCTACTGGCCTTTCTATATCCGGGGCGTGCGGAGGAATCCTCAATCAGAAGAGTGGTACGACTCAGCCGATGCAACAGGTGCAGAAAGCGATGGCGTCCTCTTCATTTATCCTTATGGCACGCTCATTATGGGCGCGGCCGGTGCCACAGGGTTGGTGGCAAGTGCAAACCTTCCCGAGTCCGTCGAAACGGTGCTGATTGTTCCGCTCGTGGCGGCTTTCGTCATTGGAGTCATTGGGTTTACGGGGGCGATTGGGGTTCCGCTTCCGTGGCCTTTTGTTCCGCGGTGGGTCGTGGACATCCGCAAAGCAAAGCGCGCGCGACGCCGCGCGCGCAGGCAAGCCAGAAGAATGAAGAAGAAGGAATAGGCTTGGCCGTTATCTCAGCGCCCTGAAACTCAGCCCGGCCAAAAGTGAGCAGAAGCGTGCCTTGGCTCCGTCGTGGCGGGTGAAAGGGCGGAAGAGCGCTGCTGAAGCTCAGACAGCGATTTCAGGGGCCTAAATTGCCGTTTTCTGGGCCCGCCGATTAATGTTGCTGGGAGCGGATTCGCTGTGTGCATAAAAGCAGGCGGGGAATACGCGGGGCTATAGCTCAGTCGGTTAGAGCTACGGACTCATAATCCGTTGGTCCCGGGTTCGAGCCCCGGTGGCCCCACTTTTGCGGCTTACCCGATACGATGACCACCATGAGCGTTGTCGAGATGGACCCATTGATCGAGTCGCTGTACTACTGGTCCGACATCATTGGTGTTCTCCTCATGGGCATGATTGGCGGCACCATGGCCCGCCAGCGTGGCTATGACATCGTGGGCTTCTTCTTCATTGCGATGTTCTCCTCCCTCGGCGGCGGCATGATTCGTGACGTGCTGATCAACCGCGGCACCGTCGCCGCGATGAGTCAGCCGGAGTATCTCTACCTGGCGTTCGCCGGCGCAATCATCGCCCGCTTCGTCTACTTCAAAGGCAAGACGTGGGACTATGTCCAGTCCCATGGGGATGCGGTGGTCTCGGCATTGTGGGCGTCGACAGGCGCGCTCAAGGCCATTGCCTATGGCCTGCCGCTGATTCCCTGCATCATGATGGGCGTGTTCACAGCCACCGGTGGATCCATGATTCGTGATATCGCCATGGGCCGCGAGCCCGCCGTCTTCGGGGATAACACCCCCACCGTGATCCCCGCGGTGGCTTGCGCCCTGGTGGTGCTCGGCGCGGACTCGGCCGGATACTTGGCCTGGGGAGTCATCCTGGGGCCCGTCGTCTCCTTCGTGATGACGATGCTGGGTATTTGGGCCGGGTGGCGCGTGCCCGCCCGCCAGGAGTGGGCGCCGGTCAATGACACCGCGGCTTACGTCATGGTGATGGCGCGCAAGGCGGAGAGCAAAGGCAGGGCCGTGGGGCGTCGTCTAGAACCCACCAAACTCCGCTCCTGGCGCCACAACCAGATGGAGAAAGCACTGCAGCGCCGTATTGAGCGCGAAGTGCGCGCCGGCAAGCGACGTGCGGAAGCGGCTATCGACGCCAACGAGTTCCTTGATTCCTTCAACGAGGAAGTCGCGGAGATGTCGGAGATGATGGAGCCGGCCCCCGCGGAGGCGGAAACCCCCGATTTCGGCGTGGATTTAAGCGGTGACTCCTATGAAACCCCGAGCGCTGATGAGCCCTCACCGCGCGAGCTTCTGGACCGCATTTTGGCCGATGACCAGCTCACCGATGAATTGGTGGAGAGGCTCATGCGCCGTTATGAAAAGAGAGATGATTAGATCCTTTAAAGTATTAGTGAGAGTGAGGTGATGAACGCGTGACTTCGAGGCGTTCTTTTCTAGGCATGCTGGCGGCGTTAGCGGTGTCGGGCGTCGTGGCGCCCACGGTGACGGGATGCACGGCGGAGCCTGGCAACGTCGACACCTCAGACATGAACCTCATCACCACGGATATCTCGGAGCCACAGCGCACCCTCATCCCGGCTGATTCCAACGATGTGCCGGGGCAGACCATCATCAACCTTGTGTACTCGGGGTTGATGTACCTGGATGAAACCGGTGGCGCTCACTATGATTTGGCGGAATCCATCACGCAGGTCGATGACACGACATATGACGTGGTGATTAGGGATGACGCCGTGTTTTCCGACGGTTCAACCATGGAAGCAGAAGACTTCGTCGATACGTGGAATACCGCGGTGCGCCAGTCGCTGCTCTCCGCGCATCACTTTGAACCAATCCTGGGCTTCCACGAAGGCAGGAAGTCAATGCGCGGCCTTAAGGTGACGGGGCCGAAAACTTTCCGCATTGAGCTCTCACGCCCCACGGCGGGATTCCTCGAGCGCCTGGGATACTCGGTCTTTTTCCCCATGCGCTCCGAAGACCAGGATAGGCTGAGCGATCGCGGAACAGATCCCATCGGCAGCGGGCCTTATGTGCTGGCTTCCTGGGAGCGCGAGAAGGCTGTGACCCTCGTGCCGAACCCTCGCTACAAGGGGCCGCGAACGCCGCAGAATGAAGGCATCAAGTTCGTGGTGTATTCCTCGGAGGAGCAGGCCTACCAGGACCTCGTAGATGGCAAGCTGGATGTGCTCACGCGGATCCCAGCGGAGAAGCTAGGCAGCTTCGAAAAGGAACTGGGCTCCCGCGCCTTGACCAAACCTGGCGGTTCCATCATGGAAATCACCATCCCCGCCAACGATGCGAACTTCCGCGGTGAGGCCGGACGCTTGCGCCGCCGCGCGTTGTCCATGGCAATCGACCGCGAAGGAATGGCCCGGGACATCTTCCACGGAATGGTGCTTCCCGCCACCGGCTTCGTCGCGCCGCTGGACGGTTCCATTCCGCCAACACCGGAGGGGGCCGACGTCTTGACCTACCAGCCGGATAAGGCCCGCGAATTGTGGGAGCAGGCGGAAAAGCTAGACCCGTTTGATGGGATTTTCAGCATTTCCTATAACACCGACGGCGGCCATAAGACCTGGATCGACGCCGTGGCGAAGCAACTGACGGATACCCTCGGCGTGCCGGCGGAGGGCCATGAGTTTGCCACTTTGAAGGACCTTAGACAAGAGGTGATTGCCCGTCATCTCACCGGTGCCTTCCGCACGATTTGGCAGGCGGAGTTCCCAGAGGAATCTACCTTCCTGGTGCCTTTGTATGCGTCCTACTCTTCGGAAAATGAATCAGGATTTAACAGCTCTGAATACGATGAGCTGCTGAAGAAGGCGGGTCAGGCGAAGAGCCGGGAGGAAGCCCAAAAGCATTACACGGAGGCTCAAGGCCTGTTGCTGGAGAAGATGCCGGCGATTCCGCTGTGGACGACCAAGACTTTCTGCGCTTTCGGCGAGGACATCGTCCCCGCGGGCTACACGTGGAAGCCAACTCCGAATTACTATCTCATCCACCGCGCTTAAGGCTCCAAGGGTTCTGTCAGGCTGAAGGACTAGGCTTGGCGCAATGCTGAAGTATTACTTGTTCGCCGTGTGGCAGGCCATCGTGGATCACGGCCTGCCGCTGTTGGGAATGCTGTTGTTGGCGATTCTCATCCCGCGCATCGGCCGCTTGGCAGTGCGGGTCATTGAGTCCCGTCTGGATGAGAATCAAGAATCTACCAAGGCGCGTTTGGCGCTCGCCGGTGCACTGGTCTACGTGGCGCAGGCGGTTGCCTATTTCCTTCTTGTGTTGGCCGCGCTAGCCAACGTCGGGGTGCCACCCCTGGGCGCGGCTATCCCGGCGACAGTCGTTTCGGCCGCCGTCGGTTTCGGCGCGCAGGCCATCATCGGTGACTTCCTCGCGGGCTTCTTCATCCTCTCGGAAAAGCAGTTCGGCGTGGGTGATTACGTCAGCTTCGACGGTGTAACCGGCGTGGAGGGCACCGTCGTTTCGCTGACCCTGCGTACGACGACGGTGCGCACGCCCACCGGTGAAGTGGTCATGGTGCCGAATGGTTCCGCGGGCGTGGTCACGAACTTCTCGCAAGAATGGTCGCGCGCGGTGGTGGATATCGCAATCCCGGTCCACGAGGGCGAGTCCTTGCCGGAGATCACCGAACAGGTGGAAAAGATTTCGAAGCGAGCCCTTGAAGCCCCAGACATCCACGCGGATGTGGCCGGTGAGCTCGACGTTCTGCCCGCCACTGGGCTCACGGCCCCCACTGCGGCCGGCCAGCCATGGCAGGTGCAGTACCGCGTCCTCGTGCAGGTCAACCCCGCCCGCCAGTGGGCGGTGGAGCGCGCGATCCGCTCGGCGCTGCTCTCCACCTTCTGGGATCTGTACAAGCTTCCCACCGCTGAGGGCGTGCCGGGTGATGTCTCGCAGGAGCTTGGCGACGTCCCCGCTGCCGACGCCCCCACCACCATCATGCCGGCGGCAGATACTGCGGAGCCTTCGCACAAAGACGTGGCATCGGATGCGGAGACGGAGGCCATTGCGGCCGACGCCGTCGCTATGCCCCAAGACAGCAAAGATGACGGGCCGGGCCGGCCGGCTTATGCGGACGACTCCGAGGAGGATGAAGAGGACGATTATCAGCGCGGCATCTGGCGCGACGATAAGCCGGACAACAAGTGGAACTATTTCTGGACGCTTGGCGGGCGCGTGCGGGCCTCAACGACGGGGCTCATCGCCGGCCTCGGTGTAGTTGGCCTGTTGCTGCTTTCCTCCGCTAACCCTGATGGGGTGGACGCCGGGTGGCTATCGCCCTCGCGGTGGATGGGGCAGTCCGAATCCACTTCTGAGTCGGCGCAACCTTCTGCGCTTTCCTCCGCGCCACTGACCACACCTCAGGAGGCGCCGGTTGCTGACTCCACGGGCTCCGCAGAACAGGAGCCGACGGCAGAAGTTGATCCGGACACGCCAACTGATAGCACCCCGGACAGCGAAGCTGTGTATGCCCCCGCGGATCCGCAGGACGCCGAAACCCAGGCCCCAGTGGAGCAAAACTCCGAAACGCCCGCGCCCACGGCGAATGAGCAGCCTTCCGCTATCGTTTCTGAGGGAGCCGCAGAGCCGTTCACCGTGATGTAGCTCCGCGGCATCACCGAGAGGCGCCACAAAGAGATGAGAGAGGCGCGTGGAGAGGGCGCATCAGAGATATGAGTGATAGGGAAGTGCAGCGACGTAATGCGCTACATTTTTGATATCGGCGCGGCGGGCTCATCCGTTAACTCATGCGGTGTAGCCCGCTGCTGACTTCCAGCTCGCTGTGGCTTTCCAGCGTGATGTAGCCCTCGGATGAGCGCGATTTCCTGCGGGGTAGTGCTGCAGGATATAACTTGAGTTTATGAAGAAGTTCTCTCGCGCGGTCCTCGCCGCCTCTGTTTCTGTATCTGTCGCACTGTCCGTTGTTGTTCCTGCTCAGGCGGAGAACACTTCCCCTAACGCCGAGGCAACCGCAACGGTTTCCTCCGAGTCTGACTCCTCCTCCCAGGAAGCTGATTCCTCGAGCCAGGGTTCTGGCTCCTCCAACATGGACGAGGATGACGCCGAATTCCAGCAGTCGTCCGAAGGCGAAATGATTGCGCTCGGCGTGGGCATTACCGCAGCGGTCCTCGCGGCTGCCGCCGGTGGCGTGTACTGGGCGGTGCAGCAGCGCATCATTCCGAACCCGCTGCCGGGCATCATCCCTTCTCCGCCGGCACCAGCTCCGGCACCTGCTCCTGCACCGCAGCCTGCCCCCGCCCCCGCGCCGAAGCCAGCTCTGGCTCCTGCTCCAGCCCCGGCGCCCAAGCCGGCTCCCGCACCTAAACCGGCTCCGGCACCGAAGCCTGCCCCCGCGTCCTTTACTCGCTGCGCAGACGTGTGGAACGCACTAGGCCGCCCGATCTATGCGGGTGAGCCAGGTTTCCGCTCCAAGTTCGACCGTGACGGTGACGGAGTAGGCTGCGAAATCGATCCGCGCTAAGTCCCGTTAAGCTTGGGCGCATGAGCGCATTTTCTTCCCTTGAGTCCTGGCCCGTCGATACCGTTGCCGCCGCCTTGTTGCACCGCGGCGAGGTAGTAGAGCAGCTGGGGGATGTCTCCCGCCGCTTCCCGGTGGCCTCCGTGACCAAGCTGGTGGCCGCCTATGGGGTGATGGTGGCCGTGGAAGAAGGGGCGGTGGAGCTGGATCAGCCGGCAGGCCCTGAAGGCTCCACGTTGCGCCATCTTTTAGCCCATGCCTCGGGGGTGGGCTTTGATACTCGGGAGCAACAAAAGCCCGTCGGCGAGCGCCGCATCTACTCCTCGGCCGGCTATGAATGGGCCGCCGAGGAAGTAGAAAAGGCCACCGAGATTCCATTTGCTGAATACCTTGCTGAAGGCGTGTGTGCTCCTCTGGGCATGCAGGCTACAACTCTGGAGGGGTCAGCGGGCCATGGCTTGGTCTCCAGCGTGGAGGATCTCGCTGCCTTTGCCGGCGAGGTCTATTCGCCGCGCCTGCTCGATCCTTCGACGGTGGAGGAAATGCGCAGCGTTCAGTTCCCCGGTCTGCGCGGCATTGTTCCCGGCTATGGCAGCTTCAAAGACTGCACGTGGGGGTTGGGCTTTGAAATCCACGGTGAGAAGCAGCAGTGGATGGGTGGCTTGCCCGCCGATGCCGTGGGGCACTTCGGCATGAGCGGTACCTACCTGTGGGTGGCTGGTGACTGGGCCATGGTTGCGCTGACGGACCGCGATTTTGGCGAGTGGTGCAAGCCTTTGTGGGCTGAGACCAACACGGCCATCTGGCAGGAGTGCCAGGCGGGCTAGCCAGGGTGGCATGACGGTGTTGAGCGTCGTCGCGGCGTACCGTAGGGCGCCGCAACGGGGGTAGTGGGGTACCTGTGGCGACAACGCGCGCGTGTTGCACGCGTTGACTTATGTGACTGAAGTGATTGAAGGGGCGAATTTCGGGGTGGAAGTCTCAAGTTCTTGTTGAGGCTGTGGGGGCTTAAGCGCAGGTTGAGGGTTGTTGTGGCTCAAGTGGCGGGGGAAAATTGTGGGCACACAACGACGCACCGTGTGGCCGCATACTGCGGCGACACCAAGCGGTGTTCGCGCCTCGGCGCGAGTGACGTGATGAAGACAAGTTCGTAGGGGAAGACGAAGCTCGTCTTGCGTCGGCGCATGCCGGCGTGCCATCACTCGCACGTCAAAGGAGTTTAAGGAGTGAATCAACGCGTTCACCCGCAGCGGGCCGGTGCCACCGCGCCGGCCGCTTCAGCCACCCCACTTGGCAGCCCGGCAGATAGCTGGCCCAACCGCGCCTGCGGTGAGGTCTGCACCGCCGTGCTGCAGATCTCGGGCATGCCGCGCAGTCTGCGCCCTGCCATCGAGCGCGCCATGGCGCGCTGCATCGCCAGCGAAAGCGAGTTCATAGTGCCTGGTGATGACCCGCTGACCGCCCAATGGTGTACCCGTTGGCACCGCGACCCAGTATGGGATCCGCTTAGCGGCCGCGTTCCTGACAACGCAGGCGGCCTCGGGATAGGCTGCCAGCAAGTTATTACGGGAACGCCCAGCGAACTGGACGCACTGGGCCGCGCCGTGGAGATGTTGGCGGGGGAGTACGGGTTCAGGGGCGTCGTCAAGCGTGCGGTCTAAGTCCTAGTCCGCGAAGGGATCCAGGATGCGCTCCGGAAGCTCCGCCACGGAGTCAATGACGTGAGTTGGGCGGAAAGGGTAGCGCTCGATGATGCTGTCATCACTGATGCCTGAGCGCACCAGGATGCTGCGCATGCCGGCCTCCAAACCGGACTTGACGTCGGTATCCATGCGGTCACCGATCATGACGGTATTTTCCGAGTGCGCGCCGATGTTATTCAAAGCGCTGCGCATCATGACTGGGTTCGGCTTGCCCACGTAGTAAGGCTCGCGGTTGGTCGCCGCAGTAATGAGTGCCGCGACAGCACCCGTGGCCGGCAGCACGCCCTGCGGGGCCGGGCCCGTGACGTCCGGGTTGGTCGCGATGAACCGCGCGCCGTTGCGGATAAGGTTGATAGCCGTGGTGATGGCTTCAAAAGAATACGTGCGGGTTTCACCCAAGACCACGAAGTCCGCGTCGCGGTCATTGAGAATCCAGCCGGCCTCGTGCAGAGCGGTGGTCAGCCCGGACTCGCCCACGACGTAGGCCGTGGACAGGCCGGCCTGGGTGGACAGGAAGGCCGCCGTGGCCGTCGCCGAGGTCCAGATGCGCTCCGCCGGGATGTCGAGACCGGTGTTCTTCAGACGTGCGGAGAGATCCCGCGGGGTGGACATCGAGTTGTTCGTGAGCACCATGTACTCGATGTTGTTATCCTTCAGCGCCTGGATGAATTTATCCGCGCCGGGAATCATTTCCCCTTCCTTGATGAGGACGCCGTCCATGTCTGAGAGATAGGAAATCACGAGTGTTCCTCCACATAATCAGCAAGTTCGCCCACCGTGGTGACGGAGAGCATGGTTTCTTCATTAAGGCGGACCCCGCAGGCCTCCTCGAGGCGCACGGCTAATTCGATGCGCTCGAGCGACTCAACCCCCAGGTCCTCCAATTTCGCTTCGCGCTCCAGGCCTTCCTCCACGCCGGTCACCTTTGTGATGAGGCGGGTGAGCTCGCCGTATGCGTCTCCGGCGGGGGAAGCTTCTTTTTCTTCTGCCGGCGCGGAGCCGAAGCGGGCTTGGAGTTGCGCTGAAAGGTCATTAGCCATGGGGCCCAGTCTAGTATTGAAATGTCATGGTTATTCGAGCACGTTCCTCCGCCATCGCCCGCAGCTGGTCGCGCCGGGCCCGCCCCCGCATGCGCTCCATCGAGCACACCGTCCACGATCAGTTGCATGATCTCACGACAGAGCCGGGCCTGACCGGGGTGAAGGACTCGGGCTGCGTGGACAACGACGGCGTGCGCGTGGCGTGGTACGAGGTAGGCCCGCAGGACGCGGAGGTCACCGTGGTTTTCATCCACGGCTACTGCCTGTCTGCTGAGAGCTTCTACTCCCAGGTCAACGACGTGCGCCGCAACTACCCTTCGGTGCGCTGCCTGCTTGTCGACGTCCGCGGCCACGGCCAATCCACCCACGTCACTCCCGCGCAGTGCACGGTTCGGGGCGCGGCCGACGACGTGCTGGCCGTCATCGCTGAGCGTGCCGCCGAGGGGCCGTTGGTGCTGCTTGGGCACTCGATGGGCGGAATGATTGCGCTTAACCTGCTGCGCCGCGCCCCGCGGGATGTCTTTCACCGCGTTGAGGGGATGGCGCTGGTGGCTACCTCGGTGCAGCGCTTTGCGGCCGAGGGCGTGGCGCGTGTCTTGGAATCGAAGACCCTCGGCGCGGTCTACCGCGCGTGCTTGAAGCTGCCCCGTCGGCTCAACCGCGTGCGCTTCGAGGCGGCGGCGCTTATCGCCCCGGCCTTCGCGGCGCTGCTGCAGGGCTTTCCACAAATGGACAAGCTGCAATTCCACGTGGCGATGCTGCTGGATACGCCGATGTCGAGCTATGCGGGCTTCTTCGATGACTTGGTGGAGCACTCCGAGTTCGGCGCAACGGCCCGGCTGCGCAGCGTGCCGGGCGAAATCGTGGTGGGCCAGCATGACATCGTGACCCCGCACCGCCAATCGGAGGTGATTGCCCGCCACTGGCCGGGCTCCACCCTGACTGTCATTGACGGCGCCGGGCACATGGTGATTTTGGAGGAGCCCAGCGAGGTCTCCAAGGCGTTGGGGCGCGTTCTCGATGGGGTGCTGGGCAGCTAGGGCCTGCTGCTGATTTTGGCAGAGGCTTGTGCCGGCGGCGGTTGGGCCATGCGCGGTGCCCGAACTGCCCGTTCTGCCAAAGTTATAGCCTCTGATTCAAGATCTGGCCAGAACTTTGGCAACAACGGCAGTTGCCCCTCGGCTTGAACATGAGCTGAACATGAGAAAGCCCCTCCTGCTCAGGCAGAAGGGGCTTGAGGTTTTAGGCTCTAGCCTTAGTCCTCATCGGAGGACGTGGAGAGGGTGGACGTCGGGTCGTCGAGCTTGAGCTCGCGAGCCGCCTTCTCCACGGTGCTGCGCTCCACCTTGCCCTCGCGAGCCAAGCCCTCGAGGACTGCGACGACGATGGACTCGGCGTCGGTGTTGAAGTAGCGGCGGGCACCCTCGCGGGTATCAGAGAAGCCGAAGCCGTCTGCACCCAGGACGATGTAGTCACCCGGGACGTAGGGGCGAATCTGCTCCTGCAGGTCCGTGGCGAAGTCGGAGACACCAACGAACGGTCCCTCGAAGCCCTTGAGCTGGGAGGTGGCGAATGCCTCGGTCGGCTCAACGCCCTTGCGCAGAGCTTCCTTGTTGCGGGCAGCGCCGTCGCGCGCCAGCTTGACCCACGAGGTGACGGAGAACAGCGACGCCTTGACGTCGTAGCTTTCCGCCAGGATTTCCTGTGCACGCAGGGCCTCGTACATGCCCACACCGGAGGCCAGGATGTTGGCCGGGATGGAGCCGGACTCAGCGGTGTTGTAGTGGTAGATGCCCTTGTGCAGGCCCTCGACGTCGAGGTTCTCCGGCTCGGCAGGCTGCTTGACCGGCTCGTTGTACACGGTGATGTAGTACATGATCGGCTCGTTGTCCTCGCCGTACATGCGCTCGATACCGCGCGGGACCAGGTGCGCAATCTCGTAGCCGAAGGCTGGGTCGTAGACCTCCACGGCCGGGTTGGTCGACGCCAGGATCGGGGAGTGGCCGTCCATGTGCTGCAGGCCCTCGCCGGTCAGGGTGGTGCGGCCGGCGGTAGCGCCGATGATGAAGCCGCGGCCCAGCTGGTCGCCGGCAGCCCAGAAGGCATCGCCGGTGCGCTGGAAGCCGAACATCGAGTAGAAGATGTACAGCGGAATCATCGCCTCGCCCTGGGTGGCGTAGGAAGTAGCAGCTGCGGTGAAGGATGCGGCTGCGCCTGCCTCAGAAATACCCTCGTGCAGAATCTGGCCGTCGGCAGCCTCGCGGTAGGAGAGCATGAGGTCATGATCCACCGGGACGTAGTTCTGGCCGCGCGGGTTCCAAATCTTGAGAGTCGGGAACCAGGAGTCCATGCCGAAGGTGCGGGCCTCATCCGGAATGATCGGAACGACGCGCTTGCCCAGCTCCTTATCGCGCATGAGCTCCTTGAAGGTACGCACCAGAGCCATGGTCGTTGCCACGTCCTGCTTGCCCGAGCCCTTGCGCACCGAACGCAGCTTGGACAGATCCGGGGTGGTGAGAGTTTCGAAGTTCTCACGGCGCTCCGGCAAGAAGCCACCCAACTCGTTGCGGCGCTCCAGCATGTACTTGATTTCCGGGGCGTCCTTGCCCGGGTGGTAGTACGGCGGCAGGTACGGATCGGCTTCGAGCTGCTCGTCGCTGATCGGGATTCCCTGCTTATCGCGGAAGAGCTTCAGATCCTCCAGCGTCAGCTTCTTCATCTGGTGGGTCGCATTGCGGCCCTCGAAGTTGTGGCCCAAGCCGTAGCCCTTAATGGTGTGGGCCAGGATGACCGTCGGGCGGCCGGTGCCCGCGTAGCTCAGCGCCTTGTCGTATGCGGCGTAGATCTTGCGGTAGTCGTGGCCGCCGCGGCGCAGTGCCCAAATCTCATCATCGGACATGTCCTCAACCAGCTTGAGCGTGCGCTCATCACGGCCGAAGAAGTGCTCGCGGACGTAGGCGCCGTCGTTAGCCTTGAACGTCTGGTAGTCACCATCAGAGGTGGTGTTCATGATGTTGACCAGGGCGCCGTCCTTATCGGCTTCAAGCAGCTTGTCCCAGCCGCGGCCCCAGACAATCTTGATGACGGACCAGCCAGCACCGCGGAAGAAGGACTCCAGCTCCTGAATGATCTGGGTATTGCCGCGCACCGGGCCGTCGAGACGCTGCAGGTTGCAGTTGACCACGAAGGTCAGGTTGTCCAGCTCGTAGAGGGACGCCATTTGCAGCAGACCGCGGGACTCCGGCTCATCCATCTCGCCGTCGCCGAGGAAGGCCCAGACGTGCTGCTTGGAGGTGTCCTTAATGCCGCGCTTCTCCAGATACTTGTTGAAGCGTGCCTGGTAGATGGCGTTGATGGGGCCAAGGCCCATGGACACGGTGGGGAATTCCCAGAAGTCCGGCATCAGGCGCGGGTGCGGGTAGGACGGCAGGCCCTTGCCTTCGCCGCGCGAGTGCTCCTGGCGGAAACCATCGAGGTCTTCCTCAGTGAGGCGGCCTTCCATGAAGGCGCGTGCGTAGACGCCCGGTGAAGCGTGGCCCTGGAAGAAGACCTGGTCACCGCCGGAGGGATCATCCTTGCCCTTGAAGAAGTGGTTCAGGCCCACTTCGTAGAGCGGGGCAGCACCTGCGTACGTGGAAATGTGTCCACCGACGCCAATGCCCGGGCGCTGTGCGCGGTGCACCATGATGGCCGCGTTCCAGCGGATCCAGCGGCGGTAGCGCTTCTCCAATTCCTCATCGCCCGGGAACTCCGGCTCGAGGGAGGTCGGGATGGTGTTGACAAAATCCGAGGACGTCAGGGACGGCAACGGCACGCGCTTGGCGGTAGCGCGCTCAAGAAGACGCAGCATGAGGTAGCGGGCGCGCTCCGGATCGGAAGAGTCCAGCAGACCGTCGAGGGAGTCCATCCACTCGCGGGTTTCCTCCGGGTCGGAGTCGTGCAAGTATGCTGCCACGCCATCGCGAACGATGGGGAAGTTGGAGTCGCCGTTGTGGGCGTCCAAGTCGGCCATTAAATCCTCCTGGTTCGTAGTACAAAGATCTGTTCCTAGGATACGCGCCGCTTTCACGGCGGGGCATTTGGAGGCCCCCAGGGGTGGTTTCATGGGGGAAAATGTCCACCACTGGGGAAGATGGGGGAGGTTCGTCGCGAAAAAGTGCACCGTAGACGTTAAAATACTCTGCATGACATCAACTACTTCATCGGAAGGAACTCAGCGAGTGACGGGATTTGCAGCCAAGCTCGGCATCGAAGAGGGGCAGATTGCTCTGGAGCTTGGCTGGGACGAGGACTGTGACTCCACGATTTCTGAGTCCATCGAGGACGTGTTGGGGGAGGATTTCCTCGATGAGGAGACCGACGAGCTGTGTGACCTCGTGCTGCTGTGGTGGCGCGCGGAGGACGGCGATTTGGTCGATGGGCTGGTCGATGCCACCCGTCCCCTGGGTGATTCGGGCCGTATCTGGCTGCTGACCCCAGGTGCTGGAAAGCCGGGCAACCTCGAGCCCGGTGAGATCTCCGAATCCGCACAGCTGGCTGGTCTGGTGCAGACCAAGGCTGAGCGCCTCGGCGAGTGGCAGGGTTCCTGCCTTGTAGCCCGCGGCTACACCAAGAAGCCTTAAGGGCTAGCGCAGGATATGCCTGCTCACGCGGCATTCGCAGCGACTAGTTACACCCTGATTTGTTGCTGCGGGTGCCCATAGGCTAATCTTGTGCGAGCACACAGTGCACTGCGGCTTTAGCTCAGCTGGAAGAGCAACTGGTTTACACCCAGTAGGTCGGGGGTTCGATCCCCTCAGGCCGCACAAAATGGAAGGCCAAACCAACTTTAAGGTTTGGCCTTTTACTTATTCCCGGGTTGATCCCGGATGAGGGGATGAATGAAGTACTTACGCGTGTTCACGGAGGTCACTTTTGCCCCGTAAGTATTTCAAACTACTTTTCTCCAGAAGTGCGCCCAATCCTAGGTGGCGCTACACGGAGCTTGAACAGGAAAGCCTCAAGCACATGTAAGGCGAAGTCGTTAGGGATGCCTTGATCAGTGCGTCCCTGACTTAGGCCAATTTAGTGCGGAAGTTCGCGGCCGGTGATTGCTTGGATGGTGGCGGTGAGGTCGGGTGGGAGTGGTACGGCGGCGTGAATGGTTTCGCCGCCAGCGACGAGTTGAAAGCTGCGGTATTTCTTGAGTGTTCTCACGAGGCGTTTGATGGATTGGCCACTGCGTGTTTCCATCAGGTGAGCCACGGCTAGTGCGGCCATCACGATATTGAGATGTGCTGTGATCGAGTCTTGTTTCCTGGCGTAGATTGGGCGTGCTTTCAGGTCTGATTTCGACAT
>NZ_KV816337.1:0-38200 GCF_001814395.1 Corynebacterium sp. HMSC059E07 | reverse complement strand
GGCGTGCTTTCAGGTCTGATTTCGACATCCGAAATGATTTCTCAATGTTGAACAGCCTGCGGTAATGCCCGATAACCTCACTAGCGGGAAGAGTAGTCAGGTCGGTTTCATAGCCTTTAATTCCGGCCAGGGCTCGGTGCTTGGCAGCAAGAGCGTAGTTAACCTTCTTATTCGGGGCGGAAAGATCAATATAGCGGTTGCGCTTGATTGCGATATCGCCGTCAACAGCACGTTTGGCTTTTGCGACTTGCTCTTTGATTCCGCGCAGGCTGCGTCTAGCCCGATCATGGGAGTACTGGAAGTGGGTCACCGAATTTGGGGTAGCGTGTTTGCGCCCATCACTTGCCGAGGCTTGCGTCCAGATCTGGCCGTGGGTGTAGTCTTCACCGGGGTTTTCTCGCCGCCAGGTTTCGATCACCTCAGGCACGGTGAGGGTTTTCACCGACAAGATGTAGTGCAGGCCTGCATCGATGAGTGCTTGCTTGTTCGCCGCGGAAAACATGCCCGCATCAGCAACGACGGTAACCTCGTCGAGTTGGTAGGCCTCTTGGAACCGTGTGATCATCGGCAGCATCGTGTGGGTTTCTGCCGAATTGCCAGCAAACGCGCCCACATGCAGTGGAAACCCAGTGGCATCAGTAAGCAGCCCGACAAGGATTTGCGGCTCTAGGCGGCGCTCTTTAGAAAACCCGGGTTTGCGAAGCTCATCAGCAGTATCGGTTTCAAAGTACAAGGTGGTCACGTCGTACAAGATGAATGCGCCTGGCCCAATGCCTGCATGATGGGCCAACGCTTGGGTTAGTATCTCCCCGAACGATTCGGTAGCGAAGGAGGCAAGACGCCTCTGGATGGTGCGATAGCTTGCGCTTGTCACCCCAACTTCAGCAAGGGTTTCGATCGAATCAAACTTTGAGCCAGGATTAATCAACCGAGCGCGCACCAGATCCCGAAACACCGGATCATCACCGGTTGCTGCAGCAAGGCCTAACTCGTTGAAACACGCATCAATACAGTCCAGCAAATATCCGGCCCGCTGACCGACTACCGGCAGCGGGTTGGAAACGCTGCCTGTTGCCGGTGGGGTGTGTGTAGCCTCGCCGAAGTCCATTGCGAGTTGGTCACCATCGACGATGCGTTGAGCTTCAGCGCGTAAAAGCGCAAGCTCAGACTCTGAATGCGCTGAGCCGATATGCTTCATCCTTTTCGCACCTTTGCGTTCAGAGAACACCACCTGCACCGCCATCGCCCCAGAAGCGGTCTTAACGGTGCGAATATAAGGACTCACAAAAATCAGACTACTGAACACCCCCGACACTACCCACTTAGTGCGGAAAAATTCCTCCCCACCGACGAAAACCAACAGGTAACAGTGTCAAGAGTGACGTTGCTCACCCACCCATGGCCTAAGTCAGGTTTCAAACTACTTTTCTCCAGAAGTGCGCCCAATCCTAGGTGGCGCTACACGGAGCTTGAACAGGAAAGCCTCAAGCACATGTAAGGCGAAGTCGTTAGGGATGCCTTGATCAGTGCGTCCCTTTCTCTAACCGACCTTGTCACAAGCGATACCGTCGCCGTCGCGGTCTAGGCGTCGACTATAGCCGGGGCTTCCCGCAGTCATATGAGAATAGCCTGCTTCTCGGGCTTCCTTGCAGCTTCTAAAATTCAAATCAGCTGGCGGCTGATCAAGCTGAGGCGCCGGCTGTTGCTCAATCTGCTGTTGTTCTTCGAGCTCCTGCTGTAAACGTTGCTGTTCAGCCTCAGCTGCTTCTTGCTCGGTCTGACGCCGTTGGGACTCCACAATTTCCTCTTGTTTGCGTCGCTCTTCTTCTGCAGCACGAATCTCGTTGTCGCAGTCTTCTGTCCAGCCGTGTGAGCCATCAGTGAAAAATGTATTTTTAGCCCCATCAATGGGTTCACATCGATCAATTTGCTTCGGCGGGGTGCTAGTTGTGGGCGACTCTTCGGTGGTCTTGGGGCCCGCTGGCTGGGTCGAGGTTTCTGGCTCAGTCAGATGTTCGCTGGAATCTTCTTGACTCGTACGAGGAGAACTGGGAGCAATTAGTCCTCCGACGAGAGCTGAGAGAATTGCAATTGCTGTAATGATGCCCCAGTGGCGTTTAAGCGGGGCGGCACCATTAATCTCTCGCCGTTGGTGTAACAGATACCAAGCACTAGGAAGGACGAAGGCTAGGCCTATGAAGAGTCCTCCAGCAAAGCTTCGAAAAGATCCTGAGGCTATACTTCCTACGACTATCAGTGCGCCGAAAATGATTCCGCCCCAAGCGAGGAAGTTCTTAAACTTTAATTTCTTGTTCATATGTACAAATGGTGAGAATCCAAGTAGGAACTCGGTATAAGCCCTAGTGATACTTGGTAGTTGGTAACTCTAGTTATTGCAGTCTACTGCGCTTGAGCAGGGGACGAAGGAAACTTGAGCTCACTAATATTCAGGTGCTAGTAGCGCTCCTGACCGCGCTCACGGATCTTCTCGTAGAAGTCCGGCTTGGCGGAGCCATAGCGTGAGCGGGAGCGGCGCGAAGGCTGCGTGGCAGCCGCAGGCGTCGAAGGCGGGGCAGCAGGCGTCGTAGCATCAGAGTCCTCGCCGGAAGGATCCTTGTGTTCGGAGCTTTCGACGCCCGCAGCCGTATCGGGGGAGCCGGCGCCGGTGGCGGCCGCAGTGGCCTCAGCAATCAGGGCATCCTCATCGCGGGCGCGGCGGCGCTCCCGGATCTCGGACCACACGAAGTAGGCAAACCCCAGCGGCGCCATCACACCGAAGGCAATCCACTGGTAGCCATAGGACAAGTGGTTGCCGCGGTCCAGCTTTGGAACCGGCAGCGCATGCAGCTCACCTGGCTGCTCGGGGGAGAGTTGGAGGTAGTCGTGGGCGAGGGGGACGTCGACAAGCTCTGCAATCTGCTCCGTATTGATGGAGTAGACCTGCGTATAACCCTGTTCCTCAATGGGTGCGGAGGTGTGCTTGCGCTCGTCGTAGCGCGCCATGGCCACGATGGTGACCTTGCCCTGCGGGGCCGGGGCGATGTGGGGGACGGAGTTGCCCTCATCCGTGGGCATCCAGCCGCGGTTGACCAGGAACGTCTCACCAGACTCGGTTTCAAAGGGGACCAGCGATTGGAATCCCGGGGCGGATTCCACCGGGCGCAGGCGCAGGAGCACCTCATCTTCTGAGAGGTAGTGGCCGGTTAGCTCCACGCGTTCCCACTCCTTGTGCAGGGAGCCATCAGCAGAAAAGACTTCGGTGACCGGCTGGGGGTCGGCGTCGTAGGCCTCCTCAATGAGGTGGTTGCGCTCCACAATCTGCGCGTCCTTATTCAGCTGCCACGGAGCGAGCACCGTGAAAGACAAATAGGAAAACGCGACGATGAAGATGAGAGAGAGCACCCACCCAGGCTTGAGGAATGTCTTAAGCATGATGACCAGTCTAGTAGCCGCGCAGAATTATCTAGCCGTGGTTTTCTTTAATCCAGTCGAGCAGCCCCGGAACGGAAGCATCGATCTCACTGCGGGTGCGGGCGAAGTCCTCCTCCGTGCCGTAGAAAGGATCCTCCACGCTGGCATCCTCCGGTGAGTTCGGATCGAAGCTGCGCATGAGGCGCACCTTGTCTTCCGGGATGCCGCGCTCGATGAGGGCATCGCGGTGGCCGGTGTCCATGGCCACGAAGAGGTCCGCGTCCATATGATCCGGACCCAGCTGGGCGGCCTGGTGGCCGGCGCCATCGTGGCCGCCGCGGCGCAGCTCAGCCACGGCGCGCTCATCCGCGCCCTGGCCCACGTGCCAGCCGCCGAGGCCGCAGGAAGAAACTCGCGCGAGGAGATCGAGCATGTCGGTCTCCATGGCGTCGCGTGTAATGATTTCCGCCATGGGTGAGCGGCAAATGTTGCCCGTGCACACGAAGACGATGTGGAGCTGGTTGTCGTTCTCCGGAGGCGTCATGCAAAGGCTCCTTAAGCTAGAGGGGTGCGCTGGCGAACGAAAGCTAGGATATAGCAGCGACGCGACTGACGTGAAACCTCAAGCCAACAAGGAGCATATGAGATGGCAGAACGAACGACCGTTGGCGAGATCCGCCGCGTAATCCACGAGGCCTACCCGCCGCAGCTGGCCGAGTCCTGGGATGCCGTTGGCCTGGTGTGCGGTGACCCCGCGGACGAGGTGAGCACCGTGGCCTTCGCCTTGGACTGCACCCAGGAGGTGGCAGACAAGGCCGTCGAGCTCGGCGCGCAGATGCTCGTGGTGCACCACCCGCTGCTGCTGCGCGGGGTGACTTCGGTGGCGGCGGATACCCCGAAGGGCAAGGTCATCCACACGCTGATCCGGGGTGGCGTGGCCTTGTTGGCCGCGCACACCAACGCGGATAAAGCCCGCCCGGGGGTTAACGATAAGTTGGCCGAGCTCGTCGGCATCACGTCTGGCCGCCCCATCGTCCCGGTGGAGCCCTATGAGAACCTCGACGAGGCCTTAGGGCTAGGGCGCGTGGGCGAGCTTGAGCAGCCGGTGACTCTGCGCGAATTCACCCAGCGCGTGGCCGATGCCCTTCCGGAAACCGAATGGGGAGTGCGCGCGGCCGGCGATCCGGAGCGCATGGTGAAGAAAGTTGCCGTCTCCAGTGGCTCGGGGGATTCCTTCCTGGACCAGGCGGCAGCGCTCGGCGTGGACGTCTACGTCACCTCCGATTTGCGCCACCACCCGGTGGATGAGCACCTGCGCGCCGCGCACCTGGCGGAGCCGGAGGGCCCGGCGGTGGTGGATACCGCTCACTGGGCCAGCGAGTTTCCCTGGACTGCCCAAGCGCGCGATATTGTGGAGGACGCATTGCGCGTGAACACCGAGATCATCGATGTCCGCACCGACCCATGGACGATTTCTGCGCATAAGGAGAACTAAATGAAACTGCCACAGGACCTGCAGAGCATCCTGCTGGAGCTGGCCACCCTCGAGCGCTCCCAGGCGCTAGGTGGGGCAACCACCATCCCGGAGCAAGAGGAGTACGAGAAGGCTCAGGCCGCACACGCCCGGCTTGTCGACGCCTCCGGCTCCGCCCAGCTCGCCGTCGACGATATGGAACTGGAAATCTTGCGCATCCAGGCTGACGAGCGCAAGCTACGCCAGCGCGAGCGCGATGACAAGGCGCAGCTTGGTGCTGCGACCGACCCGGAGACCCGCAAGGACCTAGAGCACGATCTCTACGCGGCCAAGTCCCGCATCGCGGATCTCATGAGCGAGCTACAGGAAGCCCACAACGAAATCCACGCTCTGCGCGCCAACCTGGATGTCCACGGCGCCAAGGTCTCCGATTCCGAGCGCAAGCTCGAAGTGCTCAAGCGCGCGGCCGAGGCCGCCCAGGAGGCCGCGGCGAACCGACCGGACCCGCAGGTGCGCATCGGCGAGCTGCGCGAGCAGCTGCCCGCGGATGTCCTGGAGGAGTACGAGACCGTGCGCGAAGAAAACGGCGTGGGCGCTGCGGCTTTCACCGGGCGCGGTTGCGGCGGTTGCTTCATCGTGCTGCCGCCGGCCGAGCAGAACGCGGTGCGCAACGCTGCTGCGGACGAGGTTCCGCAGTGCAGCGACTGCGGCTCCTACCTGGTGCGCCCTGCCTCATGAAGCTAGTCATCTTTGCTGATGGCGGCTCCCGCGGCAACCCCGGGATAGCCGGTTCTGGCACCGCGGTCTACAACGCGGACCGCTCGCAACTGCTCAAAGAAATCGCCTACGTTGTGGGCCAGAAGTCCACGAATAACGTGGCCGAATACCACGGGTTGCTGCGCGGCCTGGAGGCAGCGGTGGAGCTGGGCGCAGACGAGGTGGAGTTCTATATGGACTCCAAGCTCGTGGTGGAGCAGATGAACGGGCGCTGGAAGATCAAGCACCCGGATATGCAGAAGCTGGCCGTCGAGGCTCGCCGCCTGTTGAACCAGATTCCGCGCTTCAGCCTCGAGTGGGTCCCGCGCGCCAAGAACTCGGTGGCCGATGAGCTCTCCAACGTCGCCATGGATGCCGCCGCGAAGGGCGAGCCCGTGGGTGTCGTAGGCGGCTCGGATAACGCGCCTGAGCCTGCCGCCGCTGGCACTGCGGCTGAGTCGGAGGCAGGGGAGACGTCGCCAAGCACGGCGTCCTCTACCGCAGCCGACTGGCGCCCCGAGACCGGACAGGCCACCCGCTTCATCCTGCTGCGCCACGGGCAAACGGCAATGTCCGCCGCCAAGCAGTACTCTGGGCGCGCAAACCCCGAGCTGACCGAGCTGGGCAAGAAGCAAGCGCTCGCCGCAGCGCAAGCCCTGGCCGATACCCACATCGATGCCGTCGTGTGCTCCCCGCTGCGCCGCTGCCAGCAGACGGCTGCGGCCGTGGTGGAGGGCCGTGAGCTGCGCGTGGAAACCGTCGAGGACCTCATCGAGGTGGACTTCGGGCGCTGGGAAGGTAAGACCTTCGCCGAAGCCGACGCCGCCGACCCCGAGCTCCACGCGCGTTGGTTGAAGGATACGTCCGTGGCCTGCCCGGGCGGGGAGTCCCAGCGCGCCGTGCACCGCCGCGTGAGTGCTGCGCGCCGCGAGCTGCAGCAGCGCTATGCGGGGCAGACCGTTCTCGTGGTCTCCCACGTCAACCCCATCAAATCCTTCGTGCGCCAGGCTCTCGATTCCGGACCGCAAACGCCCAACCACCTCTTCCTGGAGCTGGCTTCCGTGAGTGAGGTCGAGTTCTTCGACGGCGGCAGCACCCTGCACCGTTTCAACGATGTGGGGCATCTGGGCGCGCTGCGATAAACTAACAGGCGCGAATGAGCCGACCGGGCAAACGCGTTCCGTCGAACCGGCCCCTTTGTGGGACTAGGCGCGGGCCGAGGAAAGTCCGGACTCCACAGAGCACGGTGGTTGCTAACAGCAACCCGGGGTGACCCGCGGGAAAGTGCAACAGAAAGTAGACCGCCGCGTACCTCCACCGCGTTTCGGCGCAGCGTGGGGAAGCGGTAAGGGTGAAAGGGTGCGGTAAGAGCGCACCAGCACTGTCAGCGATGGCGGTGGCTGGGTAAACCCCACTGGGAGCAAGGCATCACGGCCCGCCACGCTAGCGGGCCCGATCAGGCGTTAGTAGGTTGCTCGCCGAAGCCTGAAGGTAGCTGCTTGAGCCAACTGGCAACGGTTGGCCTGGATGGATGTTTGCCACCGCGCCGCGTGCGCGGCACAGAATCCGGCTTATAGGTTGGCTCATTCGCACCCACACTTTTATTTTTTGGAACAATGGGGCGGCATGAAACTATATGCCGCGCCCTTGGACTTTCGGCCCATCGCCGAGGAGTTTTCCGTTCCGACAGATTTCCCGGAGAACGTCACCGCACAGGCCGCCTCCGCGCAGGACCGCTATGCCGAGCAGCGCCGCGATGCCCGGGACATCCCGCTGGTAACAATTGATCCGGCCGGCTCCATGGACTTGGACCAGGCCGTGTTCATCGAGGCGCGCGATGGCGGCTACCGCGTGCTCTATGCCATCGCGGATGTCGCCGCGTTCATCGAACCGGGCTCCGCACTGGAGCAGGAATCCCTCAAGCGCGGCCAGACCATTTACCTGCCCGATGAGCCGGCGCGGCTGCACCCGGCAGAGCTCTCCGAAGATAGGGCTTCGCTGCTTGCCGACGTCGACCGCCCCGCCGTCCTCTGGACCTTTGACCTTGACTCCGCAGGTGAGGTGGAGGACTTCTTGGTGGAGCGCGCGCTTGTGCGCAGCCACGCGCGGCTGGACTACGACCAAGTGCACGCCGACTTGGAGAAGGGCACGCTGCATTCCTCCATCGCCTTGCTGCCGGAGGTGGGAAAGCTGCGCCAGGCTTCCTCGCTGCGCCGCGAGGCGATCAACTTGCGCATTCCCTCGCAGCGCGTATCCGAAAGCAGCGATGGGGAGAAAGGCCATTACGAGCTGGTCATGGAGCCGCGCCATGAGGTGATGGACTATAACTCGGAGATTTCCCTGCTCACCGGGATGTGCGCGGGGCGGCTGATGGAATCACATGGAGTTGGTTTCCTGCGCACCCTATCGGCGGCCACCCCGGAGGCTGAGGCCACCTTCCGCTCTGAGGCGGAGGCCCTGGGTTTTGAGCTGGGGGAGAGCAGCATCTCTGAATTCCTGCATTCCGTGGACGCGGATTCGCCGCGCGGGATGGCGGTGATGCGCGAGGCCCAGCGTTTGCTTCGTGGTGCTGACTACGTGTGGCTGGAGGATGCCCAGGCGGACGTGCACGCGGGAATCGGCGGCTACTATGCACACGTGACGGCCCCGTTGCGGCGTTTAGTTGACCGCTTTGCCACGGAGGTCTGCCTGGCGCTCAGCGGCGGCTACGAGGTTCCGCAGTGGGTGCGTGAGCGCGCCGGGGATGTCATTTCCACGATGCGCTCGACATCGCAGCTGGCCTCCCAGGTGGATAAGGCCTGTTTGAACCTTACGGAGGCGACGGTCTTGGCGCCGTGGGTAGGCACCAACTTCGAAGCCGTGGTGGTTGATGGCGGGGAACAGCGCGAGAAGGCGCGCCTCTTCGTCCTAGACCCGCCGGTGATGGGGCAGGCCGTAGGCCACCCGGAGACCGGCAAGGAGACGATGGTGTCCTTGGTCAAGGCCGACGTTGAGGAGCGCGATGTGCTCTTCGCGTGGCCGGCGGACTAGTCCTCGGTGATTGCTGGGCTTCCGGCAGTAAGCGGGACGACAAGCAGGCCGTCCTCGGCCAAGTCGGCCGCAAAGTTTGCGGCCTTGGTGCTCGGCACGTAGGCGATGACCGCGGAGGACGTGCCCGCGTGGGCGGAGCGTGCCGCGACGGCGCCGCGCGCGGTGGCCAGCTGCGCGAGTTTCTCCGCGGAGCTGAATTCATACACGGTGGACAAGGCTGACTGCGACTGCGTGAGGAGCGGGAAAAGCTCGGTGCCGCGGCGCGAGCGCAAAGCGCGGGCAACTCCTTCGGCGCGCTCGGTTTCCTCTGAGTAGAAGGTCAGCCACGCGGTGGCTTGCGCGATGGTCGGCTGATTCTCGGTGCCGTGCACCTTGTGGACAGCGGCGAGCCACTCGAGGACGCGTTGGGGTGCATCCGGCAACAGGCGCAGCGAAGGCGTGCCGAAGGCGCGGCAGGCGGCGTCGATGAATCGCTCGCGGGTGCGAATCTCTGCGACGGCTTCTAAGGAATCGGCATCACTTGGCACGGCCAGCGCGAAAGCCGCGATGTCTTTGTTGACCATGTGCGGTGCCTGGGTGACGGAGCCGTCGGCGTAGTCGATGATGGTGATGGACTCACCAGCGCCGCGCAGCGCGGCGGAGTGGCGGGCGCGCAGCGCAGGGAATCGGGCGAAGGTGCCAACTGCTTGGGAACACACCTCCGCGATGCGGGCACGCAGCGGAGCATCATGCAGATCATCTGCGTTGCCGAGCAACGCTAGCGCTGTGGCAATGTCGATGGCTGCGGCGGCGCCGAGCCCGGTCGAATCGGGGATGTCGTTGACCACGGTGATATCGGCGCCGGCGGTCTCGCGGGTAAGGAGCTGGCGGTTGATCATGGTGTAGATGATGCCGCCGAGGCGCGCGGCGATGGCCCCTTCGGGTGCAGGGGGTTCGATGGGCTGGCCTTCGGAATCGACGCTGGGCTGTTGCTCCGCGGCGAGGGAAGAGACCTGCTCGAGGGAAATTTGGTCTTCAACGGTCTCGCCGTTGGTGTGCTCTAGGCGAACCTTGACCAGGCCGTCGCTGCGGGGGCTGACAGCTGCTGCCGCGCGGATGTTGGCCAGGCCCATGATGGCGATGCCGCCGTAGTGATCGATGTGCTCGCCGATGAGTGCCCAGGTGGCAGGGGCGCTGGCAACATGAGCTGCATCAGCGCCCACGTTCTCGCGGTGTGCGGCGCGAACGCGGTCGACGGCCGGGGTCGAAGGGGCAGTCCACAGGGGCATCGGGAAGGTTCTCCTTTGCTGGTGGCGAAAGCCTGCCTAAAAGAAAAGGCAGGAGTAGGTGACCAATCTATTCTAACGGGCGTGACCCGCGGGCGGTCTGTAGTGTGGGGTGCACTGATTACTTGCCCGACAGAACGGAGAAAACTATGGCTGAGGCTGACAACAAGTGGTTCTACGACCCGTCTACCGGTGAGGTATCCCAGGGAAAGGTGTCCGGCTGGGAGAACCGCATGGGCCCCTACAATTCCCGCGAGGAAGCCGAGCGCGCTATTGAAATCGCGCAAGCCCGCACCGCCGCGGCTGATGCTGAGGATGCCGCCGAAGACGATAACTAGGCGATAGCTAAACGTCTCATGGCCGGCCATGAGGCGGATGCGAAAAGCTCGGGCCCACACCACCGCAAGCAGGCGATGGTGTGGGCCGTTGTGGTGACTGCACAACTACACAGCCACGCAGGATGAGCCGGCGGCTTAGCGCAGCTTCTTGCGCAGCGGCTTAAACGCGGACTTGATGGCTTTAAAGCTGTCCGAGTAGGCGTTGAGTGCTTCCAACCCGATGACGCGCTCGCGCTGGTAGAGCAGACCATAGCCGAAGGTATCCTCGCCACGCCGGCGTGCGGTTTCTGCCAATTCGAGCAACTTATCGCGAGATGTCACGGAATCCTGGAAGTCTCCCAAGACAGATTGCATCTGCTTGCAGGCCTTGTAGAGGTTCTTGGTCTTTAGCGTGGTGGCTGAACCAGCGGCCTCAGCTGCATAGCGCAGTTTCTTTGCGGCCTTGCGCATATCGTGGAAGTACTCTTCACGCTCATGCAGCGTCAGCTCGGTGTTATCCCAGTTGGAGATAGCCTTCTTGTGGCGCTTGACCAGCTTGTCATAGGCCTGCTTGAGGTGCAGCGCCATCACCGTGTCAAGATCGTGGGACTCTTCTTCATCACGTTTGGCGTGCTTCGGCGCATAGTCCTTCGCTGCCTCCTGCTGCTCAGATAGTTCAGCGGAAGCTGTGGCAGCGGAATCAGATTCCACCGCACCGTTGTCCCCGGCGCTGGTGTCTTCGTCAACCGAAGCATCCTCGGCGGCGACTGGCGGGTTGGAAAGGAATGCGTCGAGCGCATCGAGCAGAGCCAGGTACTGGTCAGAATCGAGAGCGGCGATGACACGACGATGCGCGCGGCGGTAAGCGCGGCCCATATCGTGTGCGATGTGTTCGCGGGTGGCTTCATCAAGCACATCGGAGTCCTCCGATGCGAGGAGATTCTGCCAGCGTTCTTCCACAACTTCGGCGTCACGAGCAACGCCAAGCATGGCAGCAAGCTCCTTGAGATCGCACTCTAAGCGTTTGATCTCCGGGCCCACGACAATGCCGTGGAAGGTTTGAAGGTGGCTGCGCAATTCGCGGGTAGCAACGCGCATTTGGTGCACGGAATCCCACTCATCACGGCGTACCCGCGGATCAAACTCGACGAGCTTATCCCGATTAGCTCGCAGTGCCTCCACGACTGCCGCCGCGGGGGAGCCGGGCTCCACGTTAGACGTTGCGAGTGCTGGGGGAAGCTCGACATTGTTGATGGACTGCCCCAATGCTGACTTCAGCTTGGACGGTGAGGAGGAAACCCGCGCGCCAGAACTGATCAACAGGGAGGTGGCATGACGCAGTAGCGCGCTGCCCTCCTTCGTACCGGGCAGTTCTCCTGCGAGCTCTACTTCCCACTCGCGCCATGTGCTCTGAGAGCCACCTGGTAGGAAAGAGAATGCGGTGACATGGTCATCGCAGAACTCAGCGACAGGCTGCTCGTCCGTGTTTACGAGGAGCAATTCGGTGCGGTTGTTGTCCACTTGTGCAATGGGTTCAAGCGGGTGGTTACGGATCACCGAACGAACCTGGTGGAGGAGTTCGGCCGGGACTTCGTACTTGCCGTCGACGGGTTCACCGAGTTCGGCTCGGATTTCGGTACGACCTTCCGCGCCGGGAATTTTGATATGCCAGCCATCGTCATTTCCACCGGTGCGGCGCCGCAGCGTGATCTTCGCGTGGGTAAGGCGGAGATCCTCAGTGTCGTAGTAAATCGCCGACAACGAGTGGTGGCGAGTTTCTGCGACTCGGGCTACCTCATCGAGGCGGGCGAGATCTGGTACCGGGGTGGTTTCATCCACGGCGAACTTGGCTTCGATTTCAAGAAACGTCTTTGGAGACATGTACACACCTTCGTCGGGGAGCGAAATGATAAAAGAAGAGGTATAAAACCTCTGCACTGCCTTCTAGGTTACCTGGCTAATAGTGCAAATGTGCCAACCCTTGCTGGTCCTTAACCGGTGAGTTGGCGGCGCCCACCCAAGCCCGAGGAATCACCACCCAAGTGGGAATTCTCCGCGGCAGTTGCACCTGCGGACATCCCTGCATGGTTCCTCATTGCTAAGGAGATGGTTCGCGAATCAGGGAAGAGGTGATCAGCTAAAGCTTCTGCCTTATGTCTGCGTACTTCCACCGCTGATAAAGAACGCTGAGCGAGGGCTACGTCGTTTTTCCTTTTGGCGTTGCTGCCCGCAGCCGAGTCTGTCTGTTTCTCGTCGTGAGGCGCCAATGAGGCGTTCGCTTCCTCCAAAAGCTCCCCAATGCGGGTGGCGTAGGCCAAAATGAAGCTTCGGCGAAACGACGCCACATTGCCGAGTAATCGCGCGTTGTCGGCAGCCTCCCCATGAGTCATGTGCCATTCGCACTGCCGCAGGAGGGAAGCGAACAGGTCGCTGACATGATCAATGTCCGCCTCGGCGCCAAAGACGGTGATGATTCCCATGGGGTGAAGCTTGAGGACGGTGCATCCATTTCGATCCGCGATGACGCTAAGAAGCGTGGTCTTGTGGTTGATATAGGGTGCGCTGATACGGATGCGTGTGGACATCACCGTGTCCGGGGATTCGGCGAGTGCCTCATCGAGACGGTGCCGTTGTTGAAGGCTCTGTGCTTTGGCAATGAGCGCACTGGCTTCCTCTTCATAAGGAGTGGATTCTGCCTTTCGCAGAAGTTGGGTGATCTTGTTGCGGATCCGATTCTCTTTGCTGTCTTGGTTTGCCCGAGAACTAGTTTTCTCTGCTGCGAGCACGTCAACGTCACGCAGCGGGGGCAGAGCGGAAGTAGCGTCAATGAGCCGTATGAGGTCATCGGTCGACATAGTCATCGAGTTAGGCGGGGAGACGCTCAACCATTCCTTGCGCAGCACAGTAGAACTAATCTGCGCGGGAATATGGGCAGCGGCACGATAAATAAGAGGGTGGCAAAAGCTGCCTAGGACGTGGAGTAAGTCCTTAGGTGACCATCCTTGACTGGCAGCTTGGCAAATGAGCTCGAGTCCTCGTGCGCTTAAGGTTCCGTGGTGGTTGTTCATAGCTGTTCCTGTTCCGTTTGTATGTGTACATCTGTTCGGTTGTGAGGCCATTCAAGCACGTGAGACTGATATCTGGTCTAAGAGTCGAAAAAATTTGCCCCCGAGATACTCTTGCCAACTGGGACAATAGTTGGAAGGGCGGGGGCAAAAGCTGCAACTCCCGCCGTTACTTGGGCCCGCGGCGGTAGGGTTTAGAATATGAACAGCCAACACGAATTCGTCCTTCGTACAGTTGAAGAACGCGATATCCGCTTCATTCGCCTTTGGTTTACTGACATCTTGGGGGCGCTGAAATCGGTGGTAATGAGCCCCTCAGAGTTGGAATCTGCCTTTGAGGAAGGTGTTGGCTTCGATGGTTCCTCGGTGGAAGGGTTCTCCCGCATCTCAGAGGCCGACACTATCGCAATGCCGGACCCTTCAACCTTCCAAATCATGCCCTTTGACAAGGAAGAACCAGAGCTTCTTTCGGCACGCATGTTCTGCGATATTACCCAGCCCGATGGGCAACCTTCCTTGGTGGACCCGCGCCACATTCTGCGCCGTCAGGTTACTGAGGCTGCCAATGAAGGGTTTACGTGCAAGGCTTCTCCTGAGATTGAGTTTTATCTTCTGGAAGACGCCCGCGATATCAATACCCTGATTGCCACCGATAACGGAGGCTACTTCGACCAAGCCACGCACGATAACGCCCCGAGTTTCCGGCGCCGGTCGATGTACGCGCTGGAATCCATGGGCATTGCCACGGAATTTAGCCACCATGAAACCTCACCTGGGCAGCAGGAAATCGATCTGCGCCATGCCGACGTGCTGTCCATGGCAGACAACATCATGACTTTCCGCTACCTCATTAAAGAGGTTGCCTCCCAGCAAGGAGTGCACGCCACATTCATGCCGAAGCCATTTGAGCATCGCTCTGGCTCGGGCATGCACACGCACTTGAGCCTTTTCGAGGGAGATTCCAACGCTTTCCACGACCCCGACGATGAGATTTCACTTTCCAGTACGGGGCGGCAGTTTATCGCCGGCATCCTTGAACACGCTGTGGAAATGACCGCAATCACCAACCAGTGGACCAACTCCTATAAGCGCCTGATGTTTGGCAGCGAAGCCCCGGGATCAGTGACGTGGGGAATCTCCAACCGTTCGGCGCTGGTTCGAGTTCCTACCTATCGTCTTTCCAAAGAAATGTCGCGCCGCGTTGAGATCCGTTCACTAGATTCAGCGATGAACCCCTACCTGGGCTACGCGGTGTTGCTTGCCGCTGGCCTGCGCGGAATCAGGAAAGGCTATGAGCTTGGTGATCCCGCCGAGGATGACGTCCATCAGCTGACCCGTCGTGAGCGCCGCGCGATGGGGTACAAGGATCTGCCAAGCAGCTTGGACCAGGCACTCCGTGAATTCGAGCGCTCTGAGTTTATGGCGGAAGTCCTAGGAGAGCACGTCTTTGAGTACTTCCTGCGCGCCAAGTGGGATGAGTGGCACGAGTATCAGCAGCAGATCACCGCATTCGAGTTGCGCAACAACCTGAATTTCTAGGAGAAGCATGCGTCCAGCATCTGTACCGTCCCCGGCAACTCTTGGCCTTACCCGGCCAACTGCTGCGGAGGACTTGTCCCGCCTTGGGTGGGATAATCCTGAGTCCCTTGAGCTGCTGTGGACCCTGGCCGCGGCCGGTGATCCCGATATGGCCCTCAATACGTTAATGAGGATCATCGAGTCAGCGCCTGAGATCGGCCCGGCGATGCGTGAAGACGAAACCTTCCGGGTACGTTTGATGGCCCTGTTGGGCGGCTCCTCGGCGTTTGGTGATCACCTTGCCGCCCACCCGGAGACCTGGCGCGAGCTACAGCGCCCGCTGCCGACTCCCACGGAAATGCTGCACACCTTGTTGGAAGAGGTAGGCGCGGAACCGGCGACGTATGCCGAGCAGCCCACTCGTCCTGATACCGCGAGCCCCGATCTGACCTCTCCCGGCACATACCGAGCGGCTCCCGGAGACCACAAAGCATCGCTCAAGGTGGCCTACCGGACGCTCATGATGCGCATCGCCGCTCATGACCTCGCAGGGACTTTCCATTCGCGCAAGGGACAGTCACGGCCGCAGCCGCGGGTGGGCTTCCGTGAAATCACGCGGCTGACGACGGCCCTCGCTGACGCCTCCTTGACGGCAGCGCTCGCCGGTGCTGTCCGAGTGGTCTACGAGGACCAGCCACTCGATGCGCAGCTGGCAGTCATCGCGATGGGTAAGTGCGGTGCGGGCGAATTGAACTACATCTCCGACGTGGACGTGATCTTCGTGGGTTCGGAGGCAACGCCACGGATCACCCGTCTCGCGTCAGAATTCAATCGAATCGGCTCGGCGTGCTTCTTTGAGGTCGACGCCAACCTGCGCCCGGAAGGCAAGTCTGGTGCACTAGTCCGAACTCTGGATTCGCACGTGGCCTACTACAAGCGGTGGGCGGAAACGTGGGAATTCCAAGCCCAACTAAAAGCGCGGCCGCAGACCGGCTACTTGCCCTTGGGCACGGACTATCTCGACCAGATCGGACCCATGGTGTGGACTGCATCGCAGAGGGAATCCTTCGTGGAAGACGTCCAGGCTATGCGCCGTCGAGTGCTGGACAACGTCCCGGAGGATATGCGCCTTCGCGAACTCAAACTCGGCGAGGGCGGCTTACGGGACGTGGAATTCGCCGTCCAACTATTGCAATTGGTTCATGGCCGCTCAGATGAATCGCTGCGCACGCTGGCGACGGTCGATGCCCTCGCAGCGCTCGTGCGCGCCGGGTATGTCGGACGCGAAGATGGCACCCAGCTCATCGAGGCCTATGAGTTTCTTCGCTTGCTCGAGCACCGCCTTCAGTTGGAGCGCTTCCGCCGTACCCACACATTGCCGGAAAAAGATGACCTCAAGGCGCTGACGTGGCTGGCCATCAATTCAGGATTTCACCCACAGGGGCATCAATCAGCAGCGGATCGGATGAACGCCCACCTGCGGAAAATTCGCCTGCTCATCTCTGAGCTGCACTCGCGCTTGTTCTACCGCCCGCTGTTGAATTCCGTGGCGTCGATGTCTGCGGATGAGCTCAAATTGTCGCGAGAAGCAGCGCTTTTGCAGCTGGCAGCACTTGGCTATCGCCACCCGGATCGCGCCTTCGAGCACCTCACCTCCCTGGCGGCTGGGCAGTCACGCAAGGCCCGTATCCAGGCCATCCTGCTGCCGACCTTGATGGAGTGGCTCTCAAACACGGCCGATCCAGACATGGGCCTGCTGAATTATCGCAAGCTGTCTGAGGCGGCCTACGACCGAACGTGGTTCCTGCGCATGCTTCGTGACGAAGGCGTCGTCGGCCAGCGCCTCATGAAGATATTGGGCACCTCGCCATTTACATCGGAGCTCATTATCCGCGCGCCGGACGTCGTTAAGCAGCTCTCCGATGGCGCGGCAGGGCCCAAGCTATTGGAAACCAAACCGGCGCAAGTTTCCTCCGCCTTGATTAATTCCACCAAGCGTCACGCGGACCCTGACAAAGCCGTGTCGGTAGCCCGAGCCCTTCGCCGCGCGGAGCTGGCGCGGATCGCTGCCGCGGATCTGCTGGGATTTTTGCCGGTCCAGCAGGTGTGCTTTGAGCTGTCCACCATCTGGAATGCAGTGCTGGAAGCCGCGCTGCGCGCCGAAGTCAGGGCCTGGAGGCTGGAGAACGATGACGCCGAACCACCAGCCCGCATCGCCGTGATTGGAATGGGGCGGCTCGGCGGCATGGAGCTGGGCTTTGGCTCGGACGCCGATGTCATCGTGGTGGCCGAGCCAACCGAAGACAATGCCGAAGAGGAAGCCCTGCCGTGGGCAATTGGCATTATCGAGAAACTGCGCCGCCGTCTGGCAAAGCCTTCCGGGGATCCGCCCTTGGACGTTGATTTGGGCTTGCGACCAGAGGGTCGGTCGGGAGCAGTTGTGCGCTCGATCGAGTCCTATGAGCGTTATTACTCGCAGTGGGGCGAACCCTGGGAGATGCAGGCACTACTCCGCGCGGCTTTCGTGGCGGGGGACAAAGACGTCGGGCAACGTTTCCTCACCATGGTGGATGCCTTCCGCTATCCACCGCAGGGCGTGAGCGAGAAGACCATCCGCGATATCCGCAGAATGAAAGCGCGCGTTGATAACGAGCGTTTGCCGCGCGGCGCTGACCGCAATACCCATACCAAGCTGGGGCGCGGCGGGTTGACCGATATCGAATGGACCGTCCAGCTGCTGCAGATGATGCATGCTCACGACGTGCCGGCGCTCCATGATCCCTCCACGCTGCGCGTTCTCGACGCCCTCGAGGAGAGCGAGGTCATTCCAGTCCAACAAGTGCAGGAGCTGCGAGAGGCCTGGTTGTTGGCCACCGATGCCCGCAACGCCCTGGTATTGGTGCGTGGCAAGCGTGTGGACCAGCTTCCGGCACCGGGCCCTCAACTGGCGCAGGTGGCTGGTGCGGCCGGCTGGGCGCCCGAGCGCAACCAACAATTCCTAGAGCACTACCTCAAAGTCACCCGGCACGCCCGGAAGGTAGTCGACGAGGTGTTTTGGGGTGAGACTGAGTCATTCGAGCACGATTAGTAGAGCACAGCGTGGGCAGGTGTGTATCCTCCCTGACCCGCACCCTGAGTGAACCCGGATCTATCCCTGAACTTAACGCACGCCCCTGTTCAATCAGGTGATTAGCCGTTAGCCTTAGGCGGAAGTGAACAGATAGTGTCCCGCGCCCCTTTAAGGAGCCTAAAAAGGAGAACACCATGAGCCTTAATCTTTCTCTCGATCTCAATGCTGCCACGCTGGCTGATCTCGATGCATTCTTGTCCGCCGCCCGAGCCGCCGGGTGCGATCCCGCCGCCGCGCTGAGCGTGGAGGGGACGGTGATGCGGTTGGACGTCGACAAGCCCCGCGTTGTCCCTCCTGAGCCGAAGCCAGAGACCCCACGCCGCAGCAGCCTCGATCGCTCCGTCGCAGAGTCAACTATCCGGTCCATCATTGATGCGCTGTCCGAGCGCCTGGATTCGCCGCATCCCCCGCGCGGTACCTCTTTTGGGACCTTTGGCCCTGGCGCGGATTAAGCCGGCGGTGTGAGAAAAGTCTAAGGTTGTGGCCGTGAAGTCCAAGCAGTTTATCGCCGTGTGGGTCCTCGTTGTGATCGCTGTCATCACCGCCGTCGGCGCAGGCTGGTGGGCCACAGAGCGGCACCAGGTGCCGGAGGGCGCACTGACCGTGGAGCAGGTGGTCAACGGTGGCGTCCCACAGGATCAGTCGGTTGATGTTCAGCTCGACCCTGCTGAAAATGACCGCATTGTTTCGCTGGCAGAGGCACTGGGGATCCCGTCGGAATCGGTTCCTCGCGGCCTCTTGTCGGTGGCATCGGACAGGTACCGCTCCCGCCAGATCCTCGAGACTGATCTCAAGAAGGCCGTGGAGGCGGGTGCAATTACGAAAGATGATGCGAAGGGTGTGCTCGCCGCCTTTGACGCCGGGGTCGTCGCCCCGGTGGATGGCCCGATTCTCGTGGAATCGACCCCGGCCGAATAGCCCGATGAACTAGCCCGGCTGGGGTGCCGGCGCGAACACACAGGGACTGGCAGGTGATACGCAGTCAACGGGGATCTGCCTGGCAGCCGCGGATCTTAAGCTCACACGCACAGATAACGAATCGATAAAGGTTGGTGCGTTGAGGTGGAGAAACAACGAAAACTACGCGAGCTGCTCAGAACCGCCCTGGGGGTGAGCATTGCCGTCCTTGTTCCGATTGGCGGTGGGCTCGGGGTCTTCGAAGTGGCCAATTCGGTACCCCTTGAGGCGGCGTTGAGCGCCGCGGCACTTCATTAGCGCAGCCCTGAACTAACCAACCTGCACGATGGTGACGTGCGGGCCGCCGTCCTCGCCGCGGCTGCGCAGGATGTGCGTGATGAGAACACCCACGATGCCAATGCACCACGCGCCAAAGACTGCCCAAGCAGCGAGCCGGAAGTCATGGAAGGGGTAGTCGGGCCCGTTGCCCAAGTGATCGAGAACCATGCCGACGAGCTGGGCGCCGATGACCGTGGCGATGAAGCCTCCCATATTGGCCAGGCCCGTCGCCGTGGCGACGACAGTGCGGTCGAGGTTTTCACGGACAATGTCGAAACCGTAATTTGCCACCGGTGTGCACAGGGCTACCAGGCTGATGAGGATGAACAGCGAGAGATAGCTGCCACCGAAGAGGAAGAACAGGGCCCACACCGCGCAGTGGGTAGCCACAAACCCTAAGGCGAGCCACGGGCGGAAACCGCTGGCCCTGGAGGAAAGCTTGCCGTGCAGTGGGCCGACGAGCACCATGCACACGCTAAACCACGTCAGGATCCAGCCGGCGCTAGTCTTAGAAAAATCCATGCCTGCAGTCATCAGCGGCACGCCCCATAGCATGACGAACACGTTGGTGGCCCCCAGGCCGATCCAGTGAATAAAGAATGCCTGCCAGGCTACGGGGGAACGGAAAACGGTGGAAAACAGCGCTGCTGTGCTTTCCGGCTTTGCGTTAGGTTTTTCCTTCGGCTTGGGCACGATGCCGAGGGATTCTGGGGAATCAGCCACCGCCACCGCGGCCGCAACGGCGATGAGGATGCCCACCGCACCCAAGCTAACGAAGGCCATGGTCCACCCGCCCCAGCCCAGCAGCATGGCGAAAGGAAGGGCGGACAAGAACTGACCCAGCTGCCCAAGCGACGAGGTGACCTGAGTGAACATGGGGGTGCGGTGCAGCGGGAACCAGTAGGGCAAGATGCGCATCACGGAGAGGAAGGCGGTGGCATCGCCCACGCCGATGAGCAGGCGGGCGGCGATGGCTACCCAATAATTGCTGGTGAAGCCAAGGAGTACCTGACCCACGCCCATGATGACGGAACCAATGACGAGCAGGCGCCGCGGCCCGAACTTATCGATGAGCATCCCGGTAGGGATCTGCGCCAGCGAATAGATACCCAATTGCACCGCGGTGAACACGGCAATGCGGGAGGCGTCGACCTCGAAGCGATCGATGGCTTCGAGGCCCGCCACGCCAAAGGACGTGCGGCCGGTCATCGCCACGATATAGACCAACACCGCAGCCACCCACACAGAGAGAGCCTTCGTGGTAATTACATTGCGTGGATGAGGAGCCGACATGGCTGATACTTTACGCGTCACCAACTAAGATGCAGGGGGTGAAGTACATTTCGACCCGCGATACCGCCCGCCAGCCCGCTGCCTTTACGGATATCCTCCTTGGAGGTCTGGCCCCTGATGGTGGGCTTTACCTGCCGGAAACCTATCCCCGCATTGATGACGCCACCCTTACCCAGTGGCGCCAGACTTTGGCTGAGGGCGGCTACGCGGCCCTGGCCGCGGAGGTGCTCAAGCTCTTCGTGGACGATATTCCTGCAGAGGACCTCGAGGGGATTGCCCAGCGCGCCTACACCTACCCGAAGTTCGACGATGAGGAAATCGTCCCCGTCAGCGAACTGGGGGAGGGCCTGTACGTCGGCCACCTCTCTGAAGGGCCGACGGCCGCCTTCAAGGACATGGCCATGCAGATGTTGGGCGAGCTCTTCGAATACGAGCTGGCCCGTCGTGGCGAAACCCTCAACATCTTGGGCGCTACCTCGGGTGACACCGGTTCCTCGGCGGAGTACGCCATGCGCGGTCGCAAGGGCATTCGCGTCTTCATGCTGACCCCGGCCGGGCGCATGACGCCCTTCCAGCAGGCACAGATGTTTGGCCTGGATGACCCGAATATCTGCAATATCGCCCTCGACGGCGTGTTTGATGATTGCCAGGATGTGGTCAAGGCGGTATCGGCCGACGCTAGCTTCAAGGCAGAAAACCGCATCGGCGCGGTCAACTCCATTAACTGGGCCCGCCTCATGGCGCAGGTGGTCTACTACATCAACTGCTACCTCAAGGTCACCACGGAGAACACCGAGAAGGTCTCCTTCAGCGTGCCCACCGGCAACTTCGGTGATATCTGCGCCGGCCACATCGCCCGCCAGATGGGCCTGGCCATCGACAAACTCATCGTCGCAACCAATGAGAATGACGTGCTCGATGAGTTCTTCCGCACCGGCAGCTACCGCCCGCGCTCCTCGGAGCAGACGTACAAGACTTCCTCGCCGTCGATGGATATTTCCCGCGCCTCGAACTTCGAGCGCTTCGCCTTTGACCTGCTGGGCCGCGATGCCGCACAAGTTAAGGAGTTGTTTGGAACGAAAGTGAAGGAAGGCGGGTTTAACGTCGACAAGCAGGCGCTCGACGCTGCCCGCGCCGAGTACGGCTTCCTGTCTGGTTCCTCGACCCACGCCGACCGCCTTGTCACCATTAAGGATGTCCACGAGCGCTACGGCGTGCTGGTGGATCCGCACACTGCCGATGGCATCAAGGTCGCCCGCGCAGTTAAGGATGAGTTCGGCGTTGACACTCCCATCGTGTGCTTAGAAACCGCGCTTCCGGTGAAGTTCGCGGAGACCATCGCGGAAGCCATCGGCAGCGAGCCGGAGGTGCCGGAGCGTTTCGCCGGAATTCTGGAAGCCGAGCGCCACGTCACCGATCTGCCCAACGATGCGGCGGCGGTGAAGGATTACATCACGCAATACATCAAGAGCACGGAGGTTTAAGCCAATGGCACAGGAACAGTTCTCGGGCCCGGAGTATTTCACGGAGTTTGACCCGGAGAAGTTCATCCGTGACATGAAGCAGGTCGCTGAGATGGAGAAGGAAAACAAGGATCAAAAGGCGGACCCGGGTGAGGCTGCATCCGCTCAGGAGGGCTAGGCCTTACCTTCTGGTGGTGCTCAGCGCGACTGCGCTGGCGGTGGGTGGATGCTCAATGCCTATGGGGGTTGACTCCGTTCCCGAAGCTGCCTCGAGCACGTCCGAGTACACCACGATTTCACCGGCCCCGCCGCAGACGCATACCCCCGATGCCTCCCCAGTGCCGCCGGGCGCGGCGCTCGACATCTCTGCTATGCAGCCCGTTCCCGGCGAAGCCTTTGACTTCAACCTCTGCACGGTGGCGTGGAGCTTCGTGCTTGACGACGCCCGTACCATCGCCGTCACCGCCTCCCATTGCGGTGAGCCAGGGGATACGGTGTGGGCGGGCGCTGAGGATAGGGAATTCGTGTACCCAGCGGAGCCCGTCGGCACCATCATCTATTCCGATCTCAGCTCACCTGACACACACCAGCTCGACTTCGCGTTGGTGGAGATCACGCGGCAGGCGGAGTTTTATGTCCCGCAGGACATGCCTACCAGCGTGGTCGCTGCGGGGCAGGAGGAGCTTCCGGATGAGGTGTGCAAGCTGGGACGCATCACGGGAGAGACGTGCGGACCACTGACGCATGGAGAAAGCCACGGGAAACTTCAGTTTGGCGACCGAACGTTGGACACCGTCTCGGCGAGTGCCCGAGTCTGTTCCACGCATGGTGATTCTGGGGCGCCGGTCTTTGGCGCGCCGGGCAGCCCCTTTGAAGGCGTGATCGTCGGGGTTCTGTCAGGGACGACGGAAGCCGCGGCAAGCAGTCAAGGCTGCACCGACGGGTCTGAGGCGGAGATGTCTTTTACCGCTGCCTCCGACATCGAGGCACTCCTGCCGGAGATTCTGGAGCGGGTTTAGGCGCTAAGATTAAACCCATGCCGACTCCTGATTTTATTGTGTCCCTGCGTGAGAAGATTGGTCATGAGCAGCTCTTCCTTCCCAGCGTGACCGCGGTTACTGTGCGGGCGGTTCCTACCGGTTCTGCGATATGGGAGCTGCCTTCAGTGCTGCTGGCCCAGCGAGCCGATAACGGCACGTGGGCTCCCATCTCCGGTATTTGTGAGCCTGGCGAGGAAGTCACGACGACCGCGTTGCGTGAGCTCAAGGAAGAGGTGGGGCTCGACGGCCGTATCGAAGCGCTCCTTGGCGTCGGTCAGGTGGGCCCAGTGGTCTGTCCCAATGGGGATCAGTGCATGTTCATGGACACCTCCATCCGTGTCTCCGTTCCGGATGATGCGGAGCCGGTCGTCTCCGACGAAGAGAACCTTGCCGCGCAGTGGTTCTCGGTGGCGCAGATGCCGACGTCCGTCAGCGCGCGCCACCGCATGATCATCGGGGATGCCGTGGCGCAGATGAAGCATCCGCAGGGCTTCCGCCCGCGGATGGGATACGTCAAGCGTTCGTCTTAAGCAGGTGCCTCATACAGATGGTTGGGAAAAGTTGCCAACATTATGGGAATTGGCTCAAAAGCGTTGATATGAGGTATTGAATCTAATAGCTTCAAACACCATGAAGTCACTCGGATTGAAGAAAGCAACCATCGCTACCGCCTTTGTCGCCTTCGCCGGAACGGCGCTCGGAGCCGGATTCGCTGGTGCACAGGAGCCTTCTTCCCCAGTTGCCTTCGGATCCAGCTCCGGCGAGTTCGCGCAGTTGAGCTCCACGCTCTTTGGCAGCTCCAAGCCGGCTCCGGAAGCACCCGGAACCCCGGAGGGCACTGGCCTGATTGAAAAGGTAGAGGACGTCGAGGGCCTGCAGGAGCCGCTGTCGGCAGACCAGGCCAAGGAGGTGCTCAACGGTTCCTTCACCGCGAAGAATAACGACGTCATCGGCGTTGGCTTCCAGCCGGATGGAACCCTAGACGTCGATGACGGCTGCAACGCTGGCGGCGGAACCTATTCCATCGCGGACACGGGCGCCCTGGAAGTCAAAGAACTCATGTCCACCAAGATGGCCTGCGAGCCTGCAGTGATGGCGGATGCCCGTGCCTTCACCTCGATTCTGATGGCGAAGCCGCAGGTCTATTCCATTGACGACAACACCATTGCACTTGTCAGCCAGGGACACGCGGTGCAGTTTGTCAAGGATGCTGCGCCCGAAGAGAACTAAGCACTAACGCCGGATGAGCGGCCGACCTCCTACTGGAGGTTGGCCGCTTTCTGTGTTTTAGTGCGCGGCCTGTAAGGGGCGGGGGAGTTGTAGAGTTGCCTCAAAATATCATCGGAAACGCATAAAATGGGTTGATGTTGTCGGCGGTGCTCGATAGCTTCGGGGTCATGATTTCACGCACACTGAAGAAAGTAACCACAGCAACTGCGTTCGTCGCCCTCGCGGGCGGCGTCCTGGGTGCCGGTACTGCCGGTGCGCAGGAACCATCCTCCGCTGACTCCGTGAAGTCCAGCCAGATTCAGGAGCTGAGCTCGCGCCTGTTCGGTGACTCCTTCTCCTCCTCCACGAAGCCGGAAGCTCCGCAAGGTTCTGGCTTGATTGAGAAGTATGAAGACATCGACGGTCTGCAGGAGAAACTGCCGGCTGATGAGGCCCAGAAGGTTCTCAACGGCACCTTCACCGCCAAGAAGAACCCGGCGATTTCCGTGACCTTCAATGAGGATGGAACTCTAACCTACGATGATGGCTGCAACTCTGGCGGCGGCAGCTACAAGCTTGATCAGACTGATGCCGTCGTGGCGGAGAACCTAACTTCCACGATGCGTGCTTGCTCCCCTGAAGAGATGGCCGATGCCGATGCGCTCAACACCATCCTCTCCGCCAAGCCGGTAGTTATCCCCGTGGAGGGCAACACCTTCGCGCTGGGCAGCCAGGGCCAGGCCATTCAGTTCACCAAGGCTGAAAACTAAAGCCTGATAAACACGCTGACAGCGTGCACTGCGGAGCTAGTTCGAGATTGGGCTAGCTCCGCTTCTCTGTGCGCGCAGGCCTTCGATGAGCCAGCTAATGAAACGGCAGGAGCAAGCAGACCAGTGCGCGACGAGGAGCAACGGGATGCTGAGCGCGATGACGTCGAGAAGCTCCGAGCCATTCACTAGGGCTACCTGGTGCCCGCCCATGCTGACCGTTCCCGGTGGGAAGGTACACGCCCACCACGCCGGTGAGTAATCCACCCAACGAGCCACATTGGGGTAGAAGGTGAGCATGGCATAGAGCGCGAGGGGGACGGCGATCACCATGGCGGTCAGCCCGTAATAGACGGAAACATGACCGGGGTAGAGGATCTGCATCGCGGTGGTGGATTGGCCCACCACGCCCAATGGAACCCAGGCCGTCGCGGAGTTGGCACCGGTGAGATTGACCTTGCCGTGCCAAGCGGCCCAATACACACGGATAAAGATGGGGACCGCGGTAGAGATCGACATGATGAAAAGAATGGTGCCCATGACGTGGTAGGCATGCCCATAGTCGAGGGCGAGGAAACCAGCCACTGAGGAGGAAATCATAGGGCCAACCAGCGGCAGGCCCCAGGTAAAGCGCGGTTCACCGTCGAAGCGGGTGAGCTGAATAGCCCACGTGATGACGGTGACCGGGCCACCGATCCAGAAGCCCACTAAGCGGAAGGTTCCGATATCCGTCAATCCGGACAGCGCTGCGCCGAGCGCCAGGATGCCGATGAAATACATGGACCATTCAGCCATCGAGGTTCGCGCGAAGCTGGGCTGGCGGTATAGCGCAAAGCCAACCGTCAGCACGAGGAGAATAATGCAGGATAGCGCTGCGAAGACGGCGGAGCCTGTCAGCATGCCCTCCTCAACGAGCAGCCGGGAGACGATGGAGGTTCCCATGAGGCTGCCGCCCCACGCGGGGCCGGGCGGTGGCAGTTGGCGGAATCTGTCAGTCACAGCTGGAATGGTAGCCATCCCACTGCATTTCGGCCCCATTGATCCGCATAATTGGGCCGTGAGATTGCACCCTGTTGCGCTCGGCAGTAGGGGAGGGCACACAGGATGTGCGTGGGCGGTTGACTTCACCGTCGGCAGCGATGCTCACTGCGTGATACGACGACGGGCCCCGACGGTTCTTTCGAATCGTTAGGGCCCGGATCGGATACAGAGCTGGCGTAGAGCTAGGCTCTAGCAGTCGTAGTACATCTCAAATTCCTGCGGAGTCGGACGCAGGCGGACCGGCGCAATCTCGTTCTCGCGCTTGTAGTTGATGTAGGTCTCGATGAGGTCCTCGGAGAAGACATCGCCCTCGGTGAGGAAGTCGTTGTCTTCCTCGAGTGCTGCGATGGAGGCCTCCAGGGAGGTCGGTGCCTGCGGGATGGAGGCGGCCTCTGCCGGCGGCAGCTCGTAGAGGTCCTTGTCCACCGGAGCGTGCGGCTCGATGCGGTTCTTGATGCCGTCGAGACCTGCCATCATCATGGCGGCGAAACCGAAGTAGGGGTTGCCCGACGGATCCGGCGCGCGGAACTCGATGCGCTTGGCCTTCGGGTTGGAGCCGGTAATCGGGATGCGGATGGCAGCCGAGCGGTTGCGCTGCGAGTACACCAGGTTAATCGGCGCCTCGAAGCCCGGAACCAGGCGGTGGTAGGAGTTCAGGGTGGGGTTCGTGAACGCCAGCACAGCCGGTGCGTGGGCCAGGATGCCGCCGATGTAGTAGCGAGCCATGTCGGACAGACCAGCGTAGCCAGCCTCATCGTGGAAGAGCGGCTTGCCGTCCTGCCACAGGGACATGTGGGCGTGCATACCGGAACCATTATCGCCCGCCAGCGGCTTCGGCATGAAGGTTACGGTCTTACCAAACTGCTCCGCGGTGTTCTTGATGATGTACTTGAAGGTCTGAATATCATCAGCCGCGTGAAGCAGGGAGTTGAAGCGGTAGTTAATCTCGTTCTGACCGCTGCCCACCTCGTGGTGGAAGCGCTCGATGGTGAAACCAGCCTTCTGCAGCTGCTCTACCATGGCATCGCGGACCTCGCCATGCTTGTCGACGGGTGCCGTCGGGAAGTAGCCGCCCTTCACGCGAGTCTTAAACCCGGTGTTCGGGGTGCCGTCGAAGTTGGTCTCAGAACCGCGGTTCCACCAGCCCTCATCGGTGTCGACCTCGTAGAAGCCGTTGTTAATCTCCGTGCCGTAACGAACGGAATCGAAGATATAGAACTCAGCTTCAGCGCCGAAGTTACAGGTATCCGCGATACCGGTGGAGGCGAGGTACTCCTCAGCCTTGCGGGCGATGTTGCGCGGGTCGCGGCTGAAAGGCTCCAGGGTGAACGGGTCGTGGACGAAGAACTTGATGTTCAGTGTCTTCGCGGTACGGAAAGGATCCACAAAGGCGGTCTTCGGATCCGGCAGCAGCGTCATATCGGACTCATCGATGGTGGTGAATCCGCGGATGGAAGAACCGTCAAAGGCTAGGCCTTCAGCGGCTGCGTCTTCGGTAAATTCCTCGGCCGGAATAGAGAAGTGGTGCTCAGTGCCGGGGACGTCCGTAAACCGGATGTCAACGAACTTGACGTCCTCTTCCTTGATGAATGCGATGACGTCCTGGATTGTCTCAAAGGACACGGTGGTCTCCTGTTGGTTGACGTGTAGTACTCCCGACTAGTTTACAGGTATTGGCTGCATCACTGGGACGCGTGGGCACCTGAAGGCAAAATTTCTGCTCGGGATGGACGGCGGCTAGATTGGTGGGCATGGCAGATAACAACGATGGCATCGGGTCGGGGCAGTGGCCCGGGCAGGCATTGGGCTTGCCCAAGGAGGGGCCAGGTGCCTTGGCGTCGGTAATGCGGCGTACGTTCGGCGTGTTAATTGACTGGATTTTGGCCATGATCATTGCCAACGTTCTCGAGCTTTTCACCGACAATCTGGGCGGTCCCGCCTTCCTGGGTTATGCAGTGTGGGTAGTCATGGGCATCGTGTGCGGGTGGCTGTTCGCCCGCACCCCGGGCATGGCGTTGCTCGGTATGGGCGTGGCGCGCCTCGACGTGCCGGGCACTTCCGTCGGCCTGTGGCGTGCGGTGGTCCGTACTTTGCTGACCGCCGTGCTGTTTCCCGCAGCGATGGTCGACGCCGACGGCCGCGGCCTCCACGACCGCGCCACCGGCACCGCCGTCATCATGGCCTAAGGCTGTTGGGACCAGCGATAAAGCTGCTGGGGTGCGTGAGGCAACAAGGCCGGGAGGCTTCGAAGGCAACGAGAAGGGTCCCTTCCGAACTTCTCGGAAGGGACCCTTGTTGTGCTTGGATCTAGTGGCTTATTTGCCGCCCTTGCGCTCCTGCATACGGCGCATACGGCGGTTCAAGCCCGCCATGTTCTGAGCCTGGCGGGGCATCGGGCCCTTGGGCAGACCAGGGGTGGTGCCCGGCAGATCATCCATGGCCTCGATACGGCGAATGTTGTCGTAGGTTTCGTTCTTGTTGTAGTTGCGCGGCAGCTTCATAATGTGGCTGCGCAGCTTAGACACGGGAACCTCGTCCTCGCCATTGCCCACGAAGACCTCGTACACCGGCACGCCGCCGGCCATACGGTCCACGCGCTTCTTCAAGCGGTTAAGAGTAGGGCCGACGCGCTTGCGGTCACCCTCGACGACGAAGATGACGCCCGAGTTGCCGATAACGCGGTGGATGAGATCCTGCTGGCGGGTAGCGGCCACACCAGTCTTGACCTTCCACACCACACCGACGGTGTTGCGCAGCTGCTGCTCCAAAGCCCAGCCGGCGGCGCCAGGCTGGTCTTCCACCTTCTTGTACATATCGCGCTCGAGGCGGCGGGTAAACAGGAACATGGCCAGGATGGCGCCGATGCCCAAGCCCAGGATGAGCATGAACCACTGGCCGTTGAAGAGCATGCCGATAAGGAAGAAGAGCAAGCCCATGCCCAAGAATGCAGCCAGCATGATGGGGATGAGCGCCTTGTCCTGCTTGCGCTGCATGTTGAACGCTTGCCACATTTGTGACCAGTTTTGCTTGCGCTGGGCGCGCTTGGCCGCGCGCTCCTGCTTCTTCGCTTCCTTCAGCGATGCCTTGTCGTCGTTAGCCATGGCTCCTACTTTAGAGGTCAGAGGGTCAAAAAGAGAATCGAACTAGCGAATAGTGGACGCCGCAGAGTTCGGGTTCGCTGCACCGGCCGGGGACTTGACCATGCGCGTGGTCACCGGAGTCTCCTCGGAGGGGCCGTACTTCTCAAGAAGCGTGGAGGCCTCCTGGGCGGTGGCACCCTGGGAAGTCTCAGCCAAGTGCTTCAGGTTCTCCGGAAGCTCGAGGCCGCGGGCCTCCATGGCCTGCACGTAGAGGCGGCCAGCGCGGTAGGAGGAGCGAACCAGCGGGCCAGACATGACGCCGCCGAAACCGAGCTCCTTGGCCAGCTTGGAGTGCTCCACGAACTCCTCTGGGCGCACCCAGCGCTCGATCGGGTGGAAGCGCGGGCCAGGGCGCAGATACTGGGTAATCGTGATGATGTCGCAGCCCACCTCGCGGAGATCGCGAAGGGCTTCCTCGATCTCCTCGGAGGTTTCACCCATGCCCAGGATGAGGTTGGACTTGGTGATCAAACCAAAATCGTGAGCCTGGCGGATGACGTCGAGTGAACGCTCATAGCGGAAGGCCGGGCGGATGCGCTTGAAGATGCGCGGCACCGTCTCCAGGTTGTGGGCGAAGACCTCAGGGCGGGCTTCAAAAACCTCTTGGAGCAAATCCGGCTTACCGGAGAAGTCCGGGGTGAGGTTCTCCACGCCGGTATTGGGGTTGAGCTCATGAATCTTGCGCACAACCTCGGCGTAGAGCCAGGCACCCTCGTCGGGCAGATCATCGCGGGTCACGCCGGTGATGGTGGTGTAGTTGAGATCCATCTCCTGGATGTTCTCGGCCACGCGGCGCGGCTCGTCGCGGTCCAATTCCTCCGGCTTGCCGGTGGCGATATCGCAGAAATCGCAGCGGCGGGTGCACTTGTCACCGCCGATGAGGAAGGTGGCCTCGCGCGATTCCCAACACTCGTGGATATTGGGGCAGCCGGCCTCCTGGCACACGGTGTGCAGGGAAGCTCCGGATACGCGTGATTTCATGTCCTCATAACCCGGTCCGGTGCGAACCTGGTTGCGGATCCAGCGTGGCTTCTGTTCGATGGGCGACTCCGCATTTTTCTTCTCAATGCGGAGCATCTTGCGTCCTTCAGGCTTAACAGTCACGGAACCTCACTTTACGCGTTGGGGTTAGCTCTTCCTAATACAAGTCCTGCGAGAGCCGGGTTTATTCCACCGAGGGTATCTTCTACTTTCCCTCTGCTGCTTTGCGGGCTTGGCGTGCCTTCTCGTTGGCCACCTTGATGGGATCAGGCGCCGAGGCGAAGGTGTGGTCGGCCACGGTGAGTTCACCTGAGAGGGCTTTGAGGAGGGCGTCGAGAAGCGGCGCTTCCGCTTCCTGAATGGTGACCTCGCGGCCAAGCTCCAGCGAGAGCGTGGACACGTCGGCATCGTCGATGCCGCAGGCGACGATGTGCTCGTAGTACTCCAGGGTATTGGTGCAATTGAGCGCTAGGCCGTGCATGGTCACGCCGCGGGTAACGCGGATGCCCAAGGCACCCAGTTTGCGGTCGCGCTTCGGGGCGGCCGGATCGGCGGCGCGGGTGGTGGACGGAACCCATACGCCCGAGCGGCCATCGATGCGCCCGGCGGTGCTCACTCCGAGTTCGCGGACGGCTTGGATGATGGCTTCCTCGAGGCGGCGGACGTAGTCAACGACGTCGACCGGCTCGGCCAGCTTAATGATGGGGTAGACAACCAGCTGGCCCTCGCCGTGCCAGGTGATACGCCCACCGCGGTCGACGTCAATGACCGGCAGGCCGTTATCGGGCATATCCTCCGGCTGCGTGCGCTTGCCGGCGGTGTAGACGTTGGGGTGCTCAACCACGAGGATGACATCACCCTGCGTGCCCGCCGCTCGCGCTGCGGCGAGCTCGGCCTGGAGATCCCACGCCTCTTGGTAGCCCATGCGGCCCAAGCGGCGGATCTCCAGTGGCTCGTCGGAAGCGCGAATAGAGCGGTTGGCGGGAAAGAAAGGTTCGCGGGGAGCAGTCATGGATACCCATGCTAGTCCCCGCGAAGATTCAGCCAGAAAGGGGCTGAATGCGCGCTGTTCAAGCGCAGATTTAGGCCACGCCGTTGGCGGAGGCGTACTCCTCAGCGGTCATCAGCTCGCCGGCTTCGGTGACCTCGACCTCGAAGAGCCAGCCCTCACCGAAGGGGTCGTTGTTGATGACGGCGTAGTCATCGTGCACACCCTCGTTGACGGCAGTCACGGTGCCGGTCACTGGGGAGTACAGATCGGAGACGGACTTGGTGGACTCCACCTCGCCGCAGGTCTCGCCGTGCTCGACGGTATCGCCCACGGCCGGCAGCTCGGCGAAGACGACCTCACCCAGGCGGTCGGTGGCCACGGAGGTGATGCCGACGCGGACGGTGGAACCGACGACGGAATCAGCTGCTGCGTTAATCCACTCGTGGTCCTCGGAGTAGGAAAAATCGGAAGGAAGATTAGCCATGAGAAGGGATGTCCTTTCGGTAGATGGATTCAGTAGTGGAGTTTACTTCTCGCGCTTGTAGAAGGGCAGCGCGGACACTTCGAAGGGGTAGCGCTTGCCGCGGATGTCGATCTCCACGGCGTCGCCGGCCTCCAAGCCTGCGGCGGTATCGATGAGCGCGAGCGCGACAGGGTGGCCCAGGGTGGGGGAGGGCTGGCCGGAGGTCACCGTGCCTACCTTGTTCTCACCAACGAAGACCTCCGCTCCGGCGCGCGCGGCGCGGCGCTGCGAGGAGACCAGGCCGGTAATAACGGCCTGCGGGCCTTCTTCGGCGCGCTGGCGCAGTACCTTTGCACCCACGAAGTCCTGCTCCTTCTTGGCAAAGGCGCGTGACATGCCCGCCTCCACCGGAGTGATATCGCGGGTGAGCTCGTTGCCGTAGAGCGGCATGCCAGCTTCCAAGCGCAGGGAGTCGCGCGCGGCCAGGCCGCAGGGCTTAATGCCGTACTCCTCGCCAGCCTTGAGCAGTTCCTCCCACAGTTCTGGGGCATCGGAGTTGTAGACGATGAGCTCGAAGCCGTCCTCGCCGGTGTAGCCGGTACGGCAGATGAAAGCGTACTTGCGCGCCACCTTGCCGGTCATGGCGGCGTAGTAGGGAAGGTCCATCACTGCCTGTTGCTTGGTGTCCTCCACCAGCGGGACGAGGATCTCCAGCGCCTTCGGGCCCTGGACAGCAATCATGGCCACATCGCGGGACTCGTTCTTCAGGTCTACGTCGAAGCCCTCGGCGCGCTCGTTGAGAGCCTCCCACACGGTATCGGCGTTGCCAGCATTCGGCACGACGAGGAACTTGGTTTCCTCCAAGCGGTAGGTGATGAGGTCATCCATGATGCCGCCATCCTCGGCGCAGATCATGGAGTACTTTGCCTTGCCCACCTTGAGGGGAACCAGGTTGGAGATGAAGCAGTAGGACAGGAACTCGGCGGCGTCCGGGCCGTTGACCCAGATTTCACCCATGTGGGACAGGTCGAAGAGGCCCGCAGCATTGCGCACTGCGCGGTGCTCCTCAAGCTCATTGTCATACTTCAGCGGCATCTCCCACGGCCCGAAGGGCGTGAAAGTGGCGCCGAGCTTCTCGTGCTCAGCGTGCAGCGGGGAGTGCAGGTAGTCAGTCATTGATTAAACCTCCTGGTTGTCGTCGGAGTAGTCAAAAGCCTCTGGCGGCGGGCAGGTGCACACCAGGTTGCGGTCACCATAAGCCTCGTCGATGCGGCGCACCGGCGGGAAGTACTTATTAGCGCGCAGCGAGGTCACCGGGTAGGCGGCCTGCTGGCGGGTGAAGGTGAAATCCCACTCGTCGGCCGCGACGGATTCGGCGTTGAACGGAGCATGGTGGATGACGGAGTCCTCGTAGGCCACCTGGCCGTCGATGATCTCCTGGATTTCGGCGCGGATGGAGCGCATGGCCTCGATGAAGCGGTCCAGCTCACCCAGGTCCTCGGACTCGGTGGGCTCCACCATGAGGGTGCCGGCCACCGGGAAGGAGAGGGTCGGCGCGTGGAAGCCGTAGTCCACGAGGCGCTTGGCCACGTCGGCAGCGGTGACGCCGGAGGCGTCGGTCAGCTCGCGCAGGTCAAAGATGCACTCGTGAGCCACGAGGCCGGCATTGCCCGTGTAGAGCACAGGGAAGGAATCCTTCAGGCTCTGCGCCAGGTAGTTCGCGCCGAGGATGGCGTGGCTCGTGGCCTCTGTGAGTCCTTGGGCGCCAATCATGGCCAGGTAGGACCAGGAAATTGGCAGCACGCCGGCGGAACCGTAGCGCGATGCGGTGGACGGCACGCCGGTGGTCTCCGCAGTCGGTTGCGAGGGATCCAGCTTGGGATCATTGGCATCGGCCGGCAGGAAGGGCACCAAGTGCTTGGCGACGCCCACCGGGCCCACACCCGGGCCACCGCCGCCGTGCGGGATGGTGAAGGTCTTGTGCAGGTTCAGGTGGGACACATCGCCGCCGAAGGCACCCGGACGGGCCCAACCGGCTAGCGCGTTCATGTTGGCGCCGTCGATGTAGACCTGGCCGCCGGCCGCGTGGACCTTGTCGCAAACCTCGCGTACCTCGGGGTCGAAGACGCCGTGGGTGGAGGGGTAGGTAATCATGATGCCGGCGATGTGCTCGCCATGCTGCTCAATCTTGGCGTCGAGGTCGGCGAGGTCAATCGAGCCATCGTCGGCGGTCTTGACCACGACGACGCGCAGGTTGGCCAAGGTGGCCGAGGCCGCATTGGTGCCGTGCGCGGAGGCCGGGATGAGGATGACATCGCGGCCGTGATCGCCGTTGGCCACGTGGTAGCGGCGAATGGCCAGAAGGCCGGCCAGCTCGCCCTGGGAGCCGGCGTTGGGCTGGATGGAGACCTGGGCGTAGCCGGTAATCTCGGCGAGCCAGGACTCGAGCTCCTCGATGAGCGCGCGCCAGCCCGCGGTGGTCTCCTCCGGGGCATACGGGTGGATGCCGGCGAATTCCGGCCAGGAGATGGGCTCCATCGCGGCGGTGGGGTTGAGCTTCATCGTGCACGAGCCCAGAGGGATCATCGTGCGGTCCAGGGCCAGGTCCTTATCCGCCAAGGTGCGCAGATAGCGCAGCATCTGGGTCTCGGAGTGGATGGAGTTGAAGATCTCGTGCTGCAGCGGGGCCTCGGCGCGCTGGACGGAGGACGGAATCTCGAAGGAGCCAGACGCGGCTGGCTCGGAGTTAGCGGAGGACTCGGCGCCGAAGGCAGCGGCGAGGATGTTGACATCCTCGCCGGTGGAGGACTCGCCGAAGGAGACCGAGACCTTGTCCGAGCCGATGGTGCGCACCAGGTAGCCCTGCTCCTGCAGCTGGGTCTTGATGGCAGCGGCATCCACGCCGGTGACGGTCACGGTGTCGAAGAAGTCGCGCGAGACAATGTCCTTGCCTGCGTCGGTGACTGCCGCAGCGAAAGCAGACGCGCGGTCGTGGACGCGTTGTGCGATGGCCTTGAGGCCCTCTGGACCGTGGTACACCGCGTACATGGAGGCCACGTTGGCCAGAAGTGCTTGGGCGGTGCAGATGTTGGAGGTCGCGCGCTCGCGGCGGATGTGCTGCTCACGAGTCTGCAGCGCGAGGCGGTAGGCGGGGCGGCCGGCGGCGTCCTTCGACACGCCCACGATGCGGCCGGGCAGCTGGCGCTTGAGCTTGTCCGTAACAGACATGAAGGCCGCGTGCGGGCCGCCGAAGAAGAGCGGCACGCCGAAGCGCTGTGAGGAGCCGAGGACCACGTCCGCGCCCATCTCGCCGGGGGCTTCCAAGAGAAGCAGCGACAGGGGGTCAGCCACGACGGCGGCAAGAGCGCCGCGGGTGTGCAGCTCCTCGATGGCAGCGCGGGGGTCGACGATATCGCCCTCGGTTCCGGTGTAGGCCAGAACGGCGCCGACGAGGTCTTCGCCGACGATGCCATCGCGGACATCAGCAATCTCGACCTCGAGCTCGATGGCGCGTGCACGCTCGGCGGCGACGGCGAGAACCTGCGGGTGCAGGCGGGAATCGAGCAGCACGCGGCGGCCCTTCTTCACCGCGCGGGCCATGAGGCCGACGGCTTCGGCGGTGGCGGAGGCTTCGTCGAGAAGCGAGGCGTTCGCGATGGGAAGACCGGTCAGGGACTCAATCATGGTCTGGAAATTGAGCAGGGCTTCGAGGCGGCCCTGGGAAATCTCCGGCTGGTAGGGCGTGTATGCGGTGTACCAGCCGGCATCCTCCAGCAGCCCGCGGCGGATGACCGCCGGGGTGAGGGTATCGGAATAACCCTGGCCGTAGAAGGACTTCAGCACGACGTTCTGGGAGGCGTACTCGCGCAGCTTCGCCTGCGCGTCATCTTCGCTCAAAGCCTCCGGGAGGTTCAGCGCCTCGGTGGCGCGGATGGAGGTGGGCAGGGCGGCATCGACGAGCGCCTCCACGCTGTCATAGCCCACTGCCTTGAGCATCGTCTCACGCTCGGCCGCATCAGGCCCGAGGTGGCGAGAGATGAAATCCATGTGTTTTATCTCCTTTGTGGCGTTAGTTTGTGTGACCTAAACTGCCCCCAAGTATAAGGCGTAGGCCATGACATTAGCCCCGGTTACCCCTGACATGGAGGCGCAGCGCTACGGCGGTCGCTACCGCGACGGTGAGGTCGATGACGAAGGCCGTGGAATAGCCAACAGCAGGGCCCAAAAGTGACAGGATGAAGGGGGCAAAGAAACCCAGATAGGTCAGTGAATAAAACACCCCCGTCGCTGCACCGAGCTCCTCTGCGTCGGCGATGGCTTGGGTCTCCGCGAGTCCGCTGAGCATGCCGATTCCATAGGAGCTGCCCATGATGATGGCCGCGATAGGCAGGAGAAAAACTGCCCAACCATGATGAGCCGCAGCGAGGACAGCGAGGCACAGTGCCATTCCTACTGCGGCCAGCGCCATGCCGTGGAACGAGGTCACGCGGATGCGGCCAGCCAGTTGCTGGATAACCACGCCGCTGCCCATGGTGAGAAGCGCGCACAGGCCGGCGACAAGAACGGGGTGGCGTAGGTGCTCGCTGAGCTGCGCGGGCAGGAACACAAAGGCGGTGGTGGCGGAGCCGAAGACCCATGGTGCGTAGGCCACCACCGGTAAGTAGTGGGGAGTAATCAGGCTGGTCGGGACAAATGAACGGCGCCTCGAAGCTGACTGTGCAGATTGCTGTTCCGGCACCGTCCACACGAGTGGGACCACGATGAGTGCTAGGCCGATGTGCAAAAGATAAGGCACAACGGTGGGCCAGGGGAGGAACTCGGCGGCGATACCAGCCACGCCGGGTGCTGATGCGAAACCGGCCGACAGGGCTATGGAGGAACGCTTGGCTCCAACGCTCAGATGTGTGCTGAGCTCCTTGATCCAGGCCGCGCCGGAAGACATGGCGAGGCCCACGGCGGCACCGGCGCACAGGCGGCCGATCAACAAGGGGAGGAAGGCGCCGCCTGCGCCGGTGAGGAAAACGAGGGAACCGGCGGTGGTGGTGAGGACAGCTGGGCGCATGATGGCGCGGCGCCCTAGCGAATCCGAAAGCGGACCACCGATGAATAGAGCGACCATGATGCCGAGGGCGTAGATGCCAAAAAGGAAGGTTGTTTGCAGAACCCCGAGGGAGGTGGTGGTTTGGTAGACCACGACCATGGGGGCGAAGAGATTAGCGCCGCAGGCGACGAGGAACATGCCTAAAGCAACGCGAAACCACTTCTGAGAAACCATGCAGCACAGTCTAGTGTGCTGAGTCACAGTAGGCAGGTCTTGGTGGCAAGACTTGTTGGCAGGACGTTCAAAGAAAACGCGCCTAACTGCCGTTGTTGCCAAAGATCCGGCCTGAGTCGAGGACGATAACTTTGGCAGAACGGGCAGTTGCGGCGCCGCTGAGCGATGTCACCGAGCTGTGTTTGTGGGGTGGAGGAAAGCAGGGCGAAAACGACGAAGCTCCCCCGCCGCAGTGGTGGGGGAGCAGCCTCTTAAGACCTGGAGTCTTGTTAAGTCTTAGAGGTCAAGGTCAGCTTCGAAATCTGCGGTTTCGAGGCGGTCCTTGATGGTCGTGATGAAGCGACCAGCGTCGGCACCGTCGACCACCTGGTGGTCGTAGGTGAACGGCAGGTAGCACATCTGGCGGATAGCGATGGCGTCCTGGCCGTCCTCGGTGACGACAACCGCGCGCTTGGTAATAGCGGCGGTGCCCAGGATGCCGGCCTGCGGCGGAACCAGAATCGGGGTATCCAGCAGGGCGCCCTCGGAGCCGATGTTGGTCACGGTGAAGGTTGCACCGGTCAGATCGTTCGGCTTGAGCTTGTTGTTGCGTGCCTTGTCAGCCAGCTCGGCGATCTTCTGAGCGATCTCCGGCAGCGTCAGCTCCTGAGCCTTGTGGATGACCGGGGTCAGTAGGCCCTTCGGGGTGTCCACGGCGATGGCCACGTTGACGTCAGCGTGGTAGGTCATCTCCTTGGTCTCCGGGTTGTAGGACGCGTTGACGTTCGGGTGGGACACCAGTGCCTCTACGGTTGCCTTCACGATGAACGGCAGGAAGGAGAGGTTGGCCTCGTACTTGTCAATGAACGCCTGCTTGGACTGCTTGCGCATATCCCAGATGGCGGTCATATCGACTTCCTGGACGTGGGTCAGCTGAGCGGAGATCTGGAGGGCCTCAACCATCTTGGACGCCGTGATCTCGCGGATACGGTTGACCTTCTGGGTGGTGCCGATGAGCTCCTGCTTCTCCGGATCCACGGACTTGGTGGACCAGCGAGCGCGCGGGCTGGTGGAAGCTGCCTTAGCGGAGGAAGCCGGAGCCTCACCCTCACCAGCAGCGGCCAGCACGTCCTGCTTGCGGATGCGGCCGCCAACACCGGTGCCAGAGACAGTGGAGAGATCCACGCCGTGCTTCTCGGCCAGCTTGCGTACCAGCGGGGTGACATACGGGACGTTGTCACCGTTGTTGACCTTCGTGGAGGTCTCGGATGCCTTCGGCTCGGAGGACGTGGAGGAAGCGGCCGGCTTGTCCTCGGTCTTGGCTTCTGCCTTGGGCTCTTCCTTCTTTTCTTCTGC
>NZ_KV816336.1:102128-149853 GCF_001814395.1 Corynebacterium sp. HMSC059E07 | reverse complement strand
ACGACATCTTCTTCAACAAAGAAACAAGCGGTTCTAAACCCGCGGTGCGCACCCAAATCATCGTCACCCTCAACGAGCTCGACCAAATCATCAACGGCGACGGGGACGACATCGAACTCAACCTCACCAACGGCGGGCGCATGACCGGAGCAGAATTCCTCACCCACAAATTTGCCGAAATAGGGTACGCCACCATCGTGCACCCCCTCGACGGGCCCATCAACACCTGGCGGCTAGAGCGTGGAGCAAACTACAAACAACGCCTTACCCTGCACGCTGAATTCCACACGTGTGCAAGACCAGGCTGTAACAAGCCCGCTGATTACTGCCAAGTCCATCACCTCATCCCCTGGCAGGCGGGAGGCTACACCAACATCAAGAACCTGACCTTCCTGTGCGCCTACCACAACGGGATCAATGATGATGACCCACAAAGGCCTACCGGGCGTGGCTACATGTACCGGCTCAACACCGGGGTCAGCTTCATCCCACCCTGGGGAACACCAATCACGGCAATGCCGGAATACCAAGAAGCACTAGCCAGACTCAACACCGAACAAGCAGGACAACCACCAGACCCACCACCCGACAGCAGTTAATGTCCCAAACATAGAGAGGACAGCGCCACGCCTGATAACGGTCTACACCCGTCAGTCGAAGCCACACTGACGGGGATACCGGCGATCCCTAACCTCGATTCACGCGCTTCCCGCCGGGAGTTAAGCCCTTAAAGGGCGAAGCCCGCCAACCGGAAGATGGATGACGGGCGTATCGGTGTTCCCTAGTCGCGGTCCACGTAAAGACAGGACTACTCGGAGGAGTTCCACGGCTCAGACTCCGCGAGGATGAGTTCCTTTATGGTGCCGAACGTGTGCATGGTGCCGCGTGAGAGGTGGACACGGAAAGGTTTTCCGACTTCGCCCTCCTCGATGCGGTGCCAGGAGAAGTCAGTGCGGACGAGCTCTCGATTCTTACGCTCGATGATGTGCAGGCCGTGGTCGAGGAGGATTGTTTCCGCGTCAGTGCGGATGAACCACACGCGGTCCCCGACGCTTCGGCGCTTGAGGCCTGACAGGGCTCGATGGTCCTCGCGCAGGCGGGTGACGGACTCGACAACACCGAAGCGGTGCTCAAATCCCTCGGCATCGGCTATGACGAGCGGCCGGCCTGGACCGACAGGGCGCAGCGCAGAAACCCGCCACGCCACCGGTTGCCCGAGCTGGCCATCCTTAGACACGGGGCGTACAACCGCCACGCAATCGGACGGAGAAGTGAGCTCGATGTTCGCCCGGTGTTGAGTCGGGGCTGGTGCGGTGGACGGCTGCGTCGAGGTGGATGCAGTAGGCGCCTGAGGAACCAACGTCACCCGGTGCGACGGCGTAATGACGAGCCAAAGGCCTTCGGTGACGAGGTGGGCGTCGAGAGGCACAAGCGGTGGGTGGACGGCAGCCATGGACTCCAAGCGGGTCGTGAGGTCGTCGTCAGGCACGCCCCAGCCGTACCCTTCAGCCGCCAGCATGCCAAACAGGGTTCCCAGGGGAAGATCCGGCTGACCTTCCCACGCAGCGCGCAAGGCGGCGAGGGTGCGGTCAATGCGGGTTGGGTCAAACATGACTCCTAAGCCTAGTAGGCCCGCGATCACCAAAGCCGCCCAACCCCAACAGGGATTGAGCGGCTTTCAGACCTGCTAATCAGGAAGGGCCTTAGGCCCTAGCGAGAATTAGTCGAGGATCTTGGTAACGCGGCCAGCGCCGACGGTGCGGGAGCCCTCGCGGATAGCGAAGCGCAGGCCCTCGTCCATAGCGACCGGCTGGATGAGCTCTACGGACATCTCAACGTTGTCGCCCGGCATAACCATCTCGGTGCCCTCAGGAAGCTTGATGACGCCGGTAACGTCGGTGGTGCGGAAGTAGAACTGCGGACGGTAGTTGTCCATGAACGGGGTGTGGCGGCCACCCTCTTCCTTCTTCAGGACGTAGACGGAACCCTCGAACTTGGTGTGCGGGGTGTAAGCGCCCGGCTTGATGACAACCTGGCCACGCTCGACGTCCTCACGCTTGGTACCACGCAGAAGCAGACCACAGTTGTCGCCAGCCTCGGTGTAGTCCATCATCTTGCGGAACATCTCGATACCGGTAACGGTGGTGGAGGTAGCCTTGTCGCGGATACCGATGATCTCAACGTCCTCGTTGACGTTCAGGGAACCACGCTCAACACGGCCGGTAACAACGGTACCGCGGCCGGTAATGGTGAAGATGTCCTCGATCGGCATCAGGAACGGCTTGTCCAGCTCGCGCTCCGGATCCGGAATGGAGTCATCGCAAGCCTGCATCAGGTCAACGATGGACTGTGCCCACTTCTCGTCACCCTCGAGAGCCTTGAGAGCGGAGATGTGAACGATCGGAGCTTCCTCGTCGTAGTCCTGCTCGGCGAGCAGCTCGCGGATCTCCATCTCGACGAGCTCGATGATTTCCTCATCGTCAACCATGTCGCACTTGTTCAGTGCAACGAGGATGTACGGAACGCCAACCTGGCGAGCGAGGAGCACGTGCTCACGGGTCTGCGGCATCGGGCCATCGGTTGCAGCAACAACCAGGATGGCACCGTCCATCTGAGCAGCGCCGGTAATCATGTTCTTGATGTAGTCGGCGTGGCCCGGGGCGTCCACGTGTGCGTAGTGGCGCTTCGGGGTGGAGTACTCAACGTGGGAGATGTTGATGGTAATACCGCGCTCCTTCTCCTCAGGAGCCTTGTCGATCATGTCGAAGGCGAAAGCGGTGTTCTCCTCCGGGTAAGCGTCAGCCAGAACCTTGGTGATCGCTGCGGTGGTGGTGGTCTTGCCGTGGTCGACGTGTCCGATGGTGCCGATGTTCACATGCGGCTTCGTACGCTCGAACTTCTCCTTTGCCACTGTTTGTCCTCCTGGACTCTATGGCGGCTACGTATTTCGCAGCCACGTGGTTTGTATTGCCATTGGCACTTCGAGCCGAAGCTCATAAGCGCTAATGACGCTTTCTTACGTGCCAGTTACACGATCCTAGATTTATGCCGCAGTTTTTTCAAACTGCCCAAATAGGAGGTAACCCCGCCCATCAGGTGCGGACGTTGACCCTCGACAAGAATCAATTTAAAGGATCCTGGGAGGGTAACGGCCGGCTCAACGCGCAAAATGTTTACGCACTCAGCGGACCGCTACCTCCCCAGCGCTGGGGCTGGTGCCTACTGGCGAAGACTACCAGCCCCACAAGGTAGGGAGTCCATCGGACCCCCTTAAACCTTAGGCCTTGGCGCCGGTGCGCTCCTCGATGATGGCCTGAGCCACGGAGGACGGAACCTCAGCGTAGGAATCGAAGACCATGGTGAAGTTTGCACGGCCTGCGGTGGAAGAACGCAGGTCACCGATGTAGCCGAACATCTCGGACAGCGGAACCTTAGCCTTAACCACCTTGGCGCCGGAGCGATCCTCCATGGCGAAGACCTGGCCACGACGGGAGGAGATGTCACCGTTGACGGTGCCCATGTACTCCTCCGGGGTGACGACCTCAACGGCCATGATCGGCTCGAGCAGAACCGGCTTTGCCTTGGCGACGGCCTCCTTGAGGACCTGAGAACCGGCCAGCTTGAAGGCCATCTCAGAGGAGTCGACGTCGTGGTAAGCGCCGTCCTCAAGGGTGGCCTTGATGTTCACCAGCGGGAAGCCAGCAACGAAGCCGTACTGCATAGCATCCTGGATACCAGCGTCGACGGACGGGATGTACTCCTTCGGAACGCGGCCACCGGTGACGGCGTTCTCGAACTTGTAGGTTGCGGACTCGCCCTCTTCCAGCTCTTCCGGATCCGGGTTGTAAGGCTCGATGGTGACGATGACCTTCGCGAACTGACCGGAACCACCAGTCTGCTTCTTGTGGGTGTAGTCCAGGGACTCGACCTTCTTGCGGATGGTCTCGCGGTAGGCAACCTGCGGGTTACCGATGTTTGCCTCAACCTTGAACTCGCGCTTCATGCGGTCCACCAGGACGTCGAGGTGGAGCTCGCCCATACCGCCGATAACGGTCTGGCCGGTCTCTTCGTCGAGCTCGACGGTGAAGGTCGGGTCCTCGGCAGCCAGCTTCTGAATAGCGGTACCCAGCTTCTCCTGGTCGGCCTTGGTCTTCGGCTCGATGGAGACCTTGATAACCGGGTCCGGGAAGTCCATGGACTCCAGGATGATCTGGTTGTCCTTGTCACACAGGGTGTCACCGGTGGTGGTTTCCTTCAGACCAATGACGGCGTAGATGTTGCCGGCATCCGCCTGCTCCACCGGGTTCTCCTTGTTGGCGTGCATCTGGAACAGCTTGCCGATGCGTTCCTTCTTACCCTTGGTGGAGTTCATAACCTCGGTGCCCGGCAGAACCTGGCCGGAGTACACGCGGGTGAAGGTCAGCTGACCGAAGAACGGGTGAGCAGCAATCTTGAAGGCCAGTGCAGAGAACGGGGACTCCACGGACGGCTTACGGGTGATGACCTCATCCTCGTTGCCCACAGCGTGGCCGGTGATCTCACCGACGTCGAGCGGGTTCGGGAGGTATGCCACGACGGCGTCGAGAAGCGGCTGGATGCCCTTGTTGCGGTAAGCGGTACCACACAGGACCGGGTAGATCTCAGAAGCGACGGTCATCTTGCGGATGGCACCCTGGATTTCTTCCTTGGTCAGCTCCTCGCCACCAAAGTACTTCTCCATGAGGGCCTCGTCGGACTCAGCGACGGCCTCGAGCAGCTTCTCGCGGTACTCCTCGGCCTTCTCCTGCAGGTCGGCCGGGATCTCCTCGATGGTGGGCTCAGCGCCGGTCTCGACCTTGCCGCGCCAGGTCACGGCCTGCATGTCGATGAGGTCGACGACGCCGTCGAAGTCATCCTCAGCGCCGATCGGCAGCTGCAGAACCAACGGCTTAGCGCCGAGGCGGTCGATGATGGTCTGGACGGTGAAGTAGAAGTCCGCACCCATCTTGTCCATCTTGTTGACGAAGCAGATACGCGGAACGTCGTACTTAGCGGCCTGACGCCACACCTGCTCGGACTGCGGCTCGACGCCTTCCTTACCGTCGAAGACGGCAACAGCACCATCGAGAACACGCAGGGAGCGCTCAACCTCAACGGTGAAGTCAACGTGGCCCGGGGTGTCGATGATGTTGATCTGGTTGTTCTTCCAGAAACAGGTAACGGCGGCGGACGTAATGGTGATGCCGCGCTCCTTCTCCTGCTCCATCCAGTCGGTGGTGGAAGCACCGTCGTGGGTCTCGCCGACCTTACGGTTGATGCCGGTGTAGAAGAGAATACGCTCAGTCGTAGTGGTCTTACCAGCATCGATGTGAGCCATGATGCCGATGTTGCGGACCTTGTTCAGGTCCTTAAGCACTTGTTGTGCCACAGTAAATACCCCAACTTAATTGTCGTCGACGCCCGAGCCAGCTTGTGACCGACTCACATAAAATGACGTCTTCATGGATAGGTCTTGGTCTATTTTGCCACGTCCGGGCTTTCGCGTCAGCGTGAGGGCGAAGGGCTTTAAGCCCTACGCCATAAAAAATGGCCCGAACAACGCTATTAAGGTTTAGGTTCCGCACCGACTAGCGTGCGCTGCTCCGCCGAAGGGAGCGCGTGCACGCGCTGTCAGCGCAGGTAAACGATGATATCGCTGTTCGAGCCATAATGCCGTGTGGCGGGTTATACCGCAGGTATTACCAGCGGTAGTGGGCGAAGGCGCGGTTGGCCTCAGCCATCTTGTGAGTATCCTCACGACGCTTAACGGAAGCGCCCAGGCCGTTGGATGCATCGAGAATCTCGTTTGCGAGGCGCTCGATCATGGTGTTCTCACGACGCTGGCGGGTGAAGGTCACCAGCCAACGCAGAGCCAGGGTGTTGGAACGGGCGGGCTTAACCTCAACCGGGACCTGGTAGGTAGCGCCACCGACACGGCGGGAGCGAACCTCGAGGTCCGGGCGGATGTTGCCCAGGGCCTTCTCCAGGGTGCCGACCGGATCGGTGCCGGTCTTCTCGCGGCAAGCCTCGAGAGCACCGTAGACGATGCGCTCAGCGGTGGACTTCTTGCCGTCCTGGAGGATCTTGTTGACGAGCATGGTGACCTGCTCGGAGTTGTAAACCGGGTCCTTAACTACAGGACGCTTCGGTGCAGCATTCTTACGCATTGTTGATTACTGTCCCTTCTTTGCGCCGTAGCGGGAACGAGCCTGCTTACGGTCCTTCACGCCCTGGGTATCCAGTGCGCCGCGGATAATCTTGTAGCGAACACCCGGGAGGTCCTTCACACGACCACCGCGGACGAGCACCATGGAGTGCTCCTGCAGGTTGTGGCCCTCGCCCGGAATGTAGGCAGAAACCTCGATACCGGAGGTCAGGCGCACACGGGCAACCTTACGCAGAGCCGAGTTCGGCTTCTTCGGGGTGGTGGTGTACACGCGGGTGCACACGCCACGGCGCTGCGGGGAGCCCTTCAGGGCGGCCGTAGCAACCTTGGCCTTCTTGTCGTGGCGGCCCTTGCGGACCAGCTGCTGAATAGTTGGCATAAATCTAGTCTTTCTCTATGACTTCGGCTTGAACTGACCGCTTTACTCGCCCAAACATGCAAAAATAGGGGCTCTTCTCCGGGGCCCTGCCGCATGTCCAGAACGCTCCTCAACCAGATACTGGCTGAGATATCGATCAGACTTTTCATCCATAAAGATGAAACCTTGGACAGACTACCACCAGCGCGCTGATCTGCCCAAATCTGGCCTGTGGCTCCCCCAGTTGCCTCAGCGGCCGGCGCGAACTAGCACCACTCCCAGGTCAGGTCCGCGTCTGCTGCGCGCTCGGCAAAGTGCTCTTTTTCCTGCCGCTCCCACGTTTCGAACCACTCTTCATATCCGGGGTCACGCTCAAGAGCGCGCTCGCGGCGCTTCTCGCGTGGGCCGTCGATGCGCACGGTTACCACGGAGCCGCGCTGCTTGGCGACGTCCACGGTGGCCTCCGTGACTGAACCCACGCCCTCGACGATCAGATCATCGCGCTCATCCACGCTGGCCCAATCCTTCGGCGCGTTGGCCTCCCAATCCCAGCGCCAATACCCCGGGTTATTCTCCCGCAGCACTTGCTCCGCCACCATAGCCGAGCCTTCTTCCAACCCGTGCCAGCCGGGGTAGAACTCGTCCAGGTGGACTACCCGCCACCCGGTACGCTCCGCCAGGGCCGCAGCGGTCCAGGTCTTGCCGGCGCCGGAGGGGCCGTCGATAAGCACGGTGACCGGGCGCATCGGGCGCTTGCGCGCTGCGGCGAGCGACAGCACATCGTTTAAGAGCCTGTCCATCTCTGCGGCGTGAGTTTGGGCAGTGTCCTTACCGCCTTCCCGATGGTCCGTGCGGTCCGTGTCCTGCATGTGTTCTTTCACCACTTCTGGGTACGTCTAGCGTGCAGCGTTGCGAGAGTTCGTCCTAGAGTCCGAAGAATCTCCAGGACCCACTGAGAACCGAAACTACCACCGGTAGCGCTGCGAGGCCGGCTCCCACCACCATGGCTAGCCAGTCCCGCGCGACTAGGCGGGAGGGCCGCGCCCACGTGCGCTGGCCACCGCCTGGCGGGGTGCGGCCAAACCCGCGCGCCTCCATCGCCGTTGCCAGCTTGCCTCCGCGGCGCAGGGCTAGCACCAACAACCCGAAGGACATGGTGATGAGGTGCTTGATGCGGCCTTCGTCGCTCAGCCCACGCGCGCGCCGCGCCATGGCGAGGTACTGCCAGTCGGATTTAAACAGCGTCATCATGCGCACCCCGGCCACCGCCCCGATGACAAACCGGGAGGGCAGCTTGAGGATTTGGGAGAGGGCATCACCCAGCTCCGTTGGGTCAATATCCCGCGCCAACACCACCATGGGCAACGCCACCGCCAGCACGCGCAGGGTGATGGCGAGGGCCAGCTCCAGCGAATTATCCGTGACCGTCATCAGCCACCAGCTGAAGTACTCCCGCCCACCGGGCTCCCCGTAGAGCAGCATCGAGATTCCCGACAGCGGCGCAATGAGAAACAGGAACCACCCAGACTTAAACAACCGCGGCCAGGACACCCCACACAACGGCGCGAAGAGCAGCGTCATGCCCAACGACACCACCGCTGAGACCCAATCCACTGAGAGCAACAAGGGCGTAACCCACACGAACATCAGGAAGATGCGCGTTAGCGGATTCATCCCGCGCAAAAGATCTGCACTAGCCACGGCTCACCTCCACTCGGTGGTCCCCCAACGCGGAAATGAACAACGGATCATGAGTCACCGAAGCAATCGTCGTCCCCTCATCCGCCATGCGCCGCAGCAACCAGACCAGCTCGGTGAAGGTGTGGGGGTCTTGCCCGAAAGTGGGTTCATCAAGAAGAAGCACCTCGGGTGCAGTGACCAACGCCGTGGCCACGGACAACCTGCGCTTCTCCCCTCCGGAGAGCGTAAACGGGTTGGCGTTGAGCACATGCCCCAGGCGCAACGACTCCACGAGCTGGTCAATGCGCTTCTCTGGCACCTCGCGGCGCATGACCCGAGGTGCCACGCGCAGCTCCTCCGCCACCGTGCGGGCGACGAACTGGTGCTCGGGGTTCTGGAAGACGAACCCAATGCGGTCCGCCAGCTCCCGGGACTTCCACGTCAGCGGCGAGCCCTTCAGCCCCCGCCGCACGTACTCCGCCACACCAATCTCCCCTGACTTTGCGGGAAGCAACCCCGCCACCGTCATCAGCCACGTGGTCTTGCCCGCACCATTCGGCCCAGTAATCACCGTGGACATCCCCCGCGGCAACGCGTAGCTGCGCGGCGGCCCGAAGCGGGTGACCAGGTTAGTACTCCACAGCGCCGCCGATTCCGACTCTGCCGCTTCCGGCACGACCCCAACGCTGCCTGACGCCGCCCCATCAATCCCCCGCGCCCGCGGCAAACCGCTAATAGAGCGCGAAGCCACGACAGTCTCAACTGGACCGTCAGCGACGATGCGCCCATCCTTCAGCTCAATCGCACGGTCGAGCACTCCCTTCCATGCCGAGTGCTGGTGCTCGACCACGATGAGCGTGGCACCAGTGCGCTCCACCATGGTGGATACCGCTTCGATGACTTCACGCGCACCCTCCGGGTCGAGGTTCGCCGTCGGTTCATCCAACAACACCATGCCCGCGCCCATCGCGATGACACCGGCCAAGGCTAGGCGTTGCTTTTGCCCGCCGGAGAGCTGCTCGGTAGGAAAGGACAAGTCCACCGCAGGCCCCACCATCGATAGCGCCGCCGACACCCGCCGCCAAATCTCCGAGCGCGGAAAAGCCAGGTTCTCACAGCCAAAGGCCACATCATCCCCCACACGCGCGGCAATCACCTGCGAGTCCGGGTCCTGCAGGACCAGCCCCACCGGAATCGTGCGCCCGGGTGGCTCGACGTGGCCGGAGGCATCCTCCAGAAGGATCTCGCCTACGCGTGTGCCTTCATCATCCCCGCCCAGCACACCCGCAATGGCCGCCAGCAACGTGGACTTCCCGGACCCGGAATCACCGCACAGCAGCACCTTCTCCCCCGGTGATACAACCAAGTCAATATCCGCCAGCGCCGGCGCACGCCTCCCCGCGTGCGTCCAGCCATAGCCACGGGCCACAAGCTTCGTGGCCCCAGTACTACCCAGATCAGCCATCAACTAAACCAACACTTAAACCAACACTCGTCTAAGCCCTGTGCTGCTCGCGCCCAACCGCGAAGCGGTCCAGCGCACCGGTCTTTGCAAGTGCCTGAACCACGAAATAGCCCACGGCTCCCGCCAACACAGCCCCGGAGATGCTCAGCGTCACTAGGTAAATGATGTTGAACTGCAGGGTCTTGCCCAGGTTTCCGGAGGTAAACAGCTCCAGCACAAACGCACCCCAGCCCGCAGCCATACCGCCGAGCATCGCAATGCTCAGGCCAAAGCGGCGGTACAGGAAGATAGCCAAGACAATCTCCACACCAATGCCCTGCGCAATACCGGAGTACACGGTGCTCGGCCCCCACTGGGAGCCCAACACCGCGGACACGATGGCCGCCAGCAACTCCACGTAGAGTGCCGCACCCGGCTTGCGGATAACCAACCCACCGATGACGCCACCAATCAACCAGATGCCGGTAGCAATTCCACCCAGGCCCGGCGTGAGCGCATCCATTGCCTCAAACCAGGCGTATCCCACCGTGTTCCATGCCAGGAATACGAATCCGCACGCCACGCCCAGCACCGAAGCCACCACGATGTCAACAATGCGCCAGTTCAAATTGCGCGGGGCAGCACCATTCGCAGTTGCGCCACCATTTACAGACGCGCCATGAGATACAGAGTTCATTATTCCTCCCTTTCGCCGGCATTATCCGGATCAGGTTCGACGGTTCGCCGCTGCACTGCGGCGTCTCAGCCTCCTCAGCCAACCCATGCAATGCCCGGAGAACACAAGTGAAGTGAAATCGGACTAGGCACAATCGCGGTCAACGAGGAAGCACCCGTGACGATGTGTAGTTAAAGCCACCAGCTGCCAAAAGCGCTGGCTAGATGCTCTTAAAAAGCATTGTTAGCTTAGCAAGCCTCACCCACAAGAGCACATCTGCCTCTACCTGATGAGCAAAGCCGCATTAGGACTCTCTCTGCAGAAAACGAAAGCACCCCGCCGCGTCCTCTGACCTACGCGACGGGGTGCCTGCACACCGGCAAAACTCCGGTGCCATGAGCCTCCACTCTTACAGCTTAAGGAAAGGAAAAGCTTCGGCAGAGACCCAAGACTATGTGAAATAGCGTTGTGTATTTCGGAATTATCAAACAAACACAATCAAACAATGAACCGCACCGCGCGTACCCTGAGCACTTCCGCACCTACAGAGAAGCGGAAGACCCGCGCTTCACACGGCCATGCAATGGTGAGGAGGCGCGGGTCTTCGGTTCCCTTGGCGTCGAAGGACTAGAAGGTGTAGTCCTCCTCCAGCGGGACGGAGGCGCCGGTGAACTCACCGAAGCCATCGTCGCCGTAGATGGAATCACCGTAGGTCGGGATGGAGTACGCAGCGTTACGTGCGGCCTCAGTCGGCTTGACGCTGATGTTGCGGTAGCGGGAAATACCCGTACCAGCCGGAATCAGCTTACCGATGATGACGTTCTCCTTCAGACCAATGAGCTGATCCGAGCGCTTGTTGATGGCGGCGTCGGTAAGCACACGCGTGGTCTCCTGGAAGGAGGCCGCGGACAGCCAGGACTCCGTAGCCAGGGAGGCCTTGGTAATACCCATGATCTCACTGCGCAGCTGTGCCGGCTGGCCACCCTCAGCAACCTGAGCAGCGTTAACCTGCTTGGCCTCAGAGAGGTCAATGAGGTTGCCCGGCAGCAAGTCGGTGGTACCGGCGTCGATGACCGTACCGCGACGCAGCATCTGACGGATGATGATCTCGATGTGCTTGTCGTGGATGGCCACACCCTGTGCACGGTAGACGGCCTGGACCTCGTCGATGAGGTGCTTCTCCACACCGCGGCGGCCGAGGACCTCCAGCACGTCGTGCGGGTCAGCCGCACCGCGCATGAGGCGGTCACCGGTGGTGACGTGGTCGCCGTCGCGAAGCGAGCGCTCGATCATGGCGTCCGGGTTGGACTCCATCGGGCGGCGGACCTGAGCCAGGCCCTGGCGCTTCGACAGCTTCTCGTAGACCACGTTGTCGGAACCGTCATCCGGGGTGATGGTCAGGGTCCAGAAGTTGCCCTCATCGGACAGGGACACGGTGCCGTCGACGGAAGCGATAGGAGCGCGGTTCTTCGGGTTACGGGCCTCGAAGAGCTCCTGAACACGCGGCAGACCGCCGGTAATATCGCCACCGACACCACCCTGGTGGAAGGTACGCATGGTCAGCTGGGTACCCGGCTCACCAATGGACTGTGCGGCCACGATGCCGACTGCCTCGCCGATATCGACGAGCTTGCCGGAGGCCATGGACTTGCCGTAGCACTTGGCGCAGACACCGGCCGGGGTCTGGCAGGTCAGCACGGAGCGGACCTTGATCTCCAGAACGCCAGCGTTGACGATCTTGCGGCTGAGCTCCTCGGTCAGGTCGGCGCCTGCCTCAGCGATGACCTCGCCGTTTTCATCCTTGACGTCATTAGCCACGACGCGGCCGGATGCGGAGGTCTCCCACAGCTCGTGCAGGTCGTAGGAACCTTCGGCGATCTCGACGCCGAGCGGGACGCGCACGCCCTGACGGGTGCCACAGTCCTCCTCGCGGACGATGACGTCCTGCGCCACGTCCACGAGACGACGGGTGAGGTAGCCGGAGTCAGCGGTACGCAGAGCGGTATCCGCCAGGCCCTTACGGGAACCGTGCGAGTTGTTGAAGTACTCCAGAACCGACAGGCCTTCACGGAAGGAGGTCTTAATCGGACGGGTGATGTAGTCACCCTTGGAGTTCACAACCATGCCCTTCATGCCGGCCAGGGTCCAGATCTGACGCATGTTACCGGCAGCACCGGACTTCACGATCATCGGAATCGGGTTGTCGTCGGGGTACAGCTCCTCGACGGCGTTACCCACGGTGTCCGTGGCGTCCTTCCAGAGCTCAACCAGGCGGTCGTAGCGCTCGCGCTCGGTCAGAGCACCCTGCTCCCAGTACTTGCGCTCGATGCGCTCGGCTTCCTTCTCGTAGGACTCGAGCACCTCGTGCTTGTTCGGGAGCACCAGCACGTCGTGCATGGTGATGGTCACGCCGGAACGGGTGGCCCAGTAGAAGCCAGCGTCCTTCATCTTGTCCAGGACCTGGGCAACGGTGATCATCGGGTACTTCGCGGCGAGGTCATTAATGACGTCACCGAGCAGCATCTTGTTGCCGGCGCCGCCCTTACGGACCATGACGCCCTCGAGGTACGGGTAGTTCCACGGCAGCAGGTCGTTGAACATGATACGGCCCAGGGTGGTCTCAGCGAGCCATGCCTGGCCCTTCTGCCAACCATCCGGGAAGTGCTCTGCCTCGATGTCTGCCGGCGGGCGCAGGTGGGAGATGCGGACCTTGATCGGGGCCTGCAGGCCAAGAACGCCGCGGTCGCGGGCCATGATGGCCTCCGCGTAGGAGGAGTACACGCCCTGCTCTGGACGATCCTCCGTGGCGGGGCGGTAACGGCCCTCGCCACCGATCTCGTCCTCACCCTTGTCCATGGTGAGGTAGTACAGGCCGGTAACCATATCCAGACGCGGCATAGCCAACGGCTTACCGGAGGCCGGAGACAGAATGTTGTTGGAAGCCAGCATGAGGACGCGTGCCTCAGCCTGTGCCTCGGCGGACAGCGGCAGGTGGACTGCCATCTGGTCACCGTCGAAGTCGGCGTTGAAAGCCTCACAAGCCAGCGGGTGCAGCTGGATGGCCTTACCTTCGACGAGCTTCGGCTCGAAGGCCTGGATACCCAGGCGGTGCAGGGTCGGTGCACGGTTCAGCATCACCGGGTGCTCGGAAATGGCCTCTTCGAGGACGTCCCACACCTCGGGGCGCTGGCGCTCCACCATGCGCTTGGCGGACTTGATGTTCTGCGCGTAGTCGTTTTCTACCAGGCGCTTCATGACGAAGGGCTTGAACAGCTCCAGAGCCATGAGCTTCGGCAGACCGCACTCGTGCAGCTTGAGCTGCGGGCCGACGATAATCACGGAACGGCCGGAGTAGTCCACGCGCTTACCCAGCAGGTTCTGGCGGAAGCGGCCCTGCTTACCCTTAAGCAGGTCAGACAGGGACTTCAGCGGGCGGTTGCCCGGACCGGTGACCGGACGGCCGCGACGGCCGTTGTCGAAGAGGGCGTCGACGGACTCCTGCAGCATGCGCTTCTCGTTGTTCACGATGATCTCGGGAGCACCGAGGTCGATCATGCGCTTGAGGCGGTTGTTGCGGTTGATCACGCGACGGTAGAGGTCGTTGAGGTCGGAGGTGGCGAAGCGGCCACCGTCCAGCTGCACCATCGGACGCAGCTCCGGCGGGATCACCGGGATGGCATCGAGCACCATGCCGGCCGGGTCGTTGCCCGAGCGCAGGAAGGCCGCGACGACCTTCAGGCGCTTAAGGGCACGCATCTTCTTCTGGCCCTTGCCGTTGTTGATGATCTCCTTGAGAACCTCAGCCTCGGCCTCGAGGTCGAAGTTGCGGATGAGGGTCTGGATGGCCTCAGCACCCATGCCGCCGGTGAAGTAATCCTCGTAGCGGTCAACGAGCTCTTCGTAGATGGTCTCATCGATGATCATCTGCTTCGGAGCAAGCTTGATGAAGGTGTTCCAGATTTCGTCGAGGCGGGCAACCTCGCGCTCACCGCGCTCGCGGATGTGCTGCATTTCCTTGTCGGCAGCGTTCTGGACCTTGCGACGGGCGTCGGCCTTGGCGCCGGCGGCCTCCAGCTCGGCCAGATCCTGCTCGAGCTTGGCAGCGCGCTCAGCGATCTCTGCCTCGACGTCATCCTCCACGTCCTTCTTCTCCAGCAGCATCTCTGCTTCCAGAGTGGACTGGTCATTGTGGCGAGCTTCCTCGTCCACGGAGGTGATGATGTTGGCGGCGAAGTAAATGATGCGCTCAAGGTCCTTCGGAGCCAAGTCCAGCAGGTAGCCCAGGCGGGAAGGAACGCCCTTGAAGTACCAGATGTGGGTAACCGGCGCGGCCAGCTCGATGTGGCCCATGCGCTCACGGCGCACCTTGGACTTGGTCACCTCGACGCCACAGCGCTCACAGATGATGCCCTTGTAGCGCACGCGCTTGTACTTACCGCAGGAGCACTCCCAGTCGCGGGTCGGGCCGAAGATACGCTCACAGAAGAGGCCGTCCTTCTCCGGCTTGAGGGTGCGGTAGTTAATGGTCTCGGGTTTCTTGACCTCGCCCTTGGACCAGCGACGGATGTCCTCGGCCGTGGCCAGCCCGATGCGGAGCTCGTCGAAGAGATTTACGTCAAACACGTAATGTCTCCCTTTCATCCCCCGTCAGGGGGAAGTTGATGGCTTTGTATGTAGGTGGTGTTTCGTTATGCCCGCCGCCAGTAAATGCGGCGGACCAAGAAGCTAGGCGATGTCTGCGTCGGAGCGCTCGTCGCGGGACAGGTTAATGCCCAGGGACGGAGCGCCGTCCATGTCATCATCGTCGGAGCCAGACAGTTCCATCGGGGTGCCGTCGGTGGAGAGAACCTCCACGTTCAGGCACAGGGACTGCAGCTCCTTGAGGAGGACCTTGAAGGACTCCGGAATACCCGGATCCGGGATGTTGTCACCCTTGACAATGGCCTCGTAGACCTTGACGCGGCCGACCACGTCATCGGACTTGATGGTCAGGAGCTCCTGCAGGGTGTAGGCAGCGCCGTATGCCTGCATTGCCCACACCTCCATCTCACCGAAGCGCTGGCCACCGAACTGTGCCTTACCACCCAGCGGCTGCTGGGTAATCATGGAGTACGGGCCGGTGGAGCGAGCGTGGATCTTCTCGTCGACGAGGTGGTGCAGCTTGAGCATGTACATGTAGCCGACGGAAACCGGGTACATGTACGGCTCGCCGGAGCGGCCGTCGAAGAGGCGGGCCTTACCGTGCTCATCCACCATGACGTCACCATCGCGGTTCGGCTTGGAGGAAGCCAGCAGTCGAGAGATCTCCTCGTTGGTAGCACCGTCGAAGACCGGGGTTGCGGTCAGGGACTCCGGCGGGACGTCGTAAAGCTCTTCCGGCAGGGTCTTGAGCAGCTCGGCGTTGGCCGGGTCCTCGGTGTCGATCTTCCAACCGGCGTGTGCCAGCCAGCCGAGGTGAACCTCGAGCACCTGGCCGATGTTCATACGACGCGGCACACCGTGGGTGTTCAGGATGATGTCCACCGGGGTGCCATCCTCCATGAACGGCATATCTTCCGGCGGGAGAATCTTGCCCACAACGCCCTTGTTGCCGTGGCGGCCGGCGAGCTTATCGCCGTCCTGGATCTTGCGCTTCTGAGCCACGTAGACGCGGATCATTTCGTTGACGCCCGGGGCCAGGTCGTCGTCATCCTCGCGGGAGAAGCGGGAGACGCCGATGACCTTACCGGTCTCACCGTGCGGCACCTTCATGGAGGTATCGCGGACCTCGCGGGCCTTCTCACCGAAGATGGCGCGCAGGAGGCGCTCCTCCGGGGTCAGCTCGGTCTCACCCTTCGGGGTGACCTTACCAACGAGGATGTCGCCCGCGCGGACGTCGGCGCCGATGCGGACGATGCCGCGCTCGTCGAGGTCACGCAGAACGTCATCGGAGACGTTCGGGATCTCGCGGGTGATCTCCTCCGGGCCCAGCTTGGTATCGCGAGCATCGATCTCGTGCTCCTCGATGTGGATCGAGGTGAGGATGTCCTCCTCCACGATGCGCTGGTTGAGGATGATGGCGTCCTCGTAGTTGTGGCCTTCCCACGGCATGAAGGCAACCAGCAGGTTGCGGCCGAGGGACATCTCACCGTTGTGGGTACCGGGGCCGTCGGCAAGCACCTGGCCTGCCTCGACGCGCTCACCCAGGGAGACCAACGGGGTCTGGTTGTAGTTGGTGTTCTGGTTGGTGCGCTCGAACTTGCGCAGCATGTAGGTATCACGCTGGCCCTCGTCATCCATGATGGTGATGAGGTCCGCGGTGACGTTCTCCACCACGCCCGCCTTCGGGGTGATGATGAGGTCACCAGCATCGTAGGCAGCGCGCTGCTCCATACCGGTACCCACGTACGGGGCCTCGGAACGCACCAGCGGCACGGCCTGGCGCTGCATGTTCGCGCCCATGAGGGCACGGTTAGCGTCGTCGTGCTCGAGGAACGGAATCATGGCGGTAGCCACGGAGACCATCTGGCGCGGGGAAACGTCAACGTAGTCAACGCCGGCGGCGTCGGTCACGCCGATATCGCCGTCCTTGAGGCGGACCTCGATGCGGTCGCCGGTCAGGGTGCCGTCGGCAGCCTTCTCAACCTCGGCCTGCGCGATAGCGTAGCGATCCTCTTCATCGGCGGTGAGGTACTCCACCTGGTCGGTGACCTTGCCGTCCACAACCTTGCGGTACGGGGTCTCGATGAAGCCGAAAGCGTTGACGCGGGCATAGGAAGCCAGGGAACCGATCAGACCAATGTTCGGACCCTCAGGGGTCTCAATCGGGCACATGCGGCCGTAGTGCGAAGCGTGAACGTCTCGCACCTCGATGCCGGCGCGCTCACGGGACAGACCGCCCGGGCCCAGCGCGGACAGGCGGCGCTTGTGGGTTAGGCCCGACAGGGAGTTGTTCTGGTCCATGAACTGCGAGAGCTGGGAGGTACCGAAGAACTCGCGGATGGCGGCGGAGACCGGGCGGACGTTAATCAGGGAGGTCGGGGTAATCGACTCCGCGTCCTGGGTGGTCATGCGCTCGCGGACGACGCGCTCCATGCGGGACAGGCCCACGCGAACCTGGTTCTGGATGAGCTCGCCCACGGTGCGCAGACGACGGTTACCAAAGTGGTCGATGTCGTCGGTGTGGATGGCGATCATCTCACCGTTCGGGGCCTTCATCTCACGCTCACCGGCGTGCAGGCGCACGAGGTACTCGAGGGTGACGGCGATGTCTTCCTCGGTCAGGGTCATCAGACCGTCGTGGTCACCACCCAGGCCGAGCTTGCGGTTGACCTTGTAGCGGCCAACCTTGGCCAGGTCGTAGCGCTTGGCGCGGAAGAAGGAGTTATCCAGCAGGGCCTGCGCGAGGTCGCGCGTGGGCTGCTCGCCCGGGCGCTGCTTGCGGTAGATCTCCAGCAGAGCCTCGTCGGTGTTGGCCACGCTATCGGACTCGAGTGTGGACATCATGAGCTCGGAGAAGCCGAAGCGCTCCTTGATCTGTTCCTCGGACCAACCCAGGGCCTTGAGCAGCACGGTGACCGGCTGGCGACGCTTGCGGTCGATGCGCACGCCAACGGTGTCGCGCTTGTCGACGTCAAACTCGAGCCACGCACCGCGGGAAGGAATGACCTTCACGGAGTGCAGCGGGCGCTCGGTGGACTTGTCGATGGTCTGGTCGAAGTACACACCCGGGGAACGCACGAGCTGCGAGACGATAACGCGCTCGGTGCCGTTGACGATGAAGGTGCCCTTCTCAGTCATCATCGGGAAATCGCCGATGAAGACGGTCTGGGACTTAATCTCCTGGGTGTCGTTGTTGATGAATTCTGCGGTGACGTACAGTGGCGCCGAGTAGTTGATGTCCTTCTCTTTGCACTCGTCCACGGTGTTCTTCACCGGCTCGAAGCGAGGCTCCGACAGGGACAGGGACATGTTGCCCGAGTAATCCTGGATCGGAGAAAGCTCCTCGAGGATATCCTCAAGGCCGCTCGTCACGCGTGCGTCTTCGCCGCGCTCTGCCTGCTCGCGCTCGCGCCACTCGGGGGTGCCGATGAGCCACGCGTAAGAATCGAGTTGTAGATCAAGGAGGCCCGGGACAGCGATGGGCTCGCTGATTTTAGCGAAGGAGTATCGCTTCGGGGCTCCAGGGATGTTGGCCACTGACTTGGTCTGGCGGGAGACTGCCAAGATGGGTCCTTCCAGTACCTCTGGCGGATTGCCTCCCCACCCTGGCCGGTGAGGTGCAAAACCGCTGGTAGATTTAGCATTCGGTCTGCTGTGGAACGACTGGGTTTAGAATGCACAAAATCACCTTGTCAAGTCGGTTTTGCCATCACCGCTCGAAAGGCTAAATGTGCACTAAAGATCCAGATTCCAGCGCAACGAAATAGCCTATAGCATAATGGCGGCCTTGTAAAGGCGAAACGTGCCGCCGGCGTGTCGCTACGCAGATCCGCTCGCGCGGGCCTCTAGCACCCGCGGCTAGCGGGCGTGACGGCTCGTGGGACGACGGAAAGCGCCCAGCGCTCCGAGCAACACCAGAAGCGCGCCGACTCCGACGCCACCCCAGCGCACCCACTGCCCCACAGCACTCCGCGGGAAGCGCTCTGCTTGCTGGAGCAACTCCGCGCGGGCTTCCTCATCGGTAGCGCCATTGAAGGCGAACTGGACCTCGCGCTCGTTGCCCTCGCGGTCTGCCCAGTAGTCCCGCACATCAATGCCCATGCCCACGACCAGTCCGGTGGCCTGGTCTACGAAGAGGTCCCGCGTTGCGGCGTGGAAGAGGTAGCCCTGCTCGGTGGAGCCGTCCTCATTGCTCAGCGTGGTCGTCGTGCTACCGGCATAGAGGGTGGCCACGTTGGTGGGCTCCACTTCCTGGTGGTAGCGGTAGACCGTGCGTCCGTCGATATCGAGGGATTCCTCGAAGACGGCGTCGGCCGTCTTGCGCAGGACCGGATCGAAGACCGGGTAGGTGGTCTGCTCAGCATCGGCGGGAAGCTTCAGCCAGTAGCCCTCGACGGGAACCTCCGCCGTGGGCGAGCCCATGGTGTGGGAGAGCGCCGCCGGGCCCGTGGCCTCACCGCTGAGGCGATCGACGGAGTAATTCCATACGCGGGCAAAGCTCAAGTCCTCCAAGTTGCCCGTGCCGCCGCGGATGGCGGACTCCCCCACTCGCAACGTTGCGGTGTCCTTGTCCGCCGGATCCTGGATGTCCAGGTTGAGCTGATAGGTTATCGGCCCCTCGTACTGCGTAACACCCTCTGCGGACAGCGCCTGCGCGGTGGCGCTGTCATCCTGCATCGTCCACGTGGTGTCCTTGATATCCAGCGGCAGGCGCGGGCTAAAGCTCAAGAAGATCGACGCCGCCAGGCCGGCTGCGATCAGCGCAACGCCGAGGCCGAGCAGGAGGACGGAGAAGATGCGGGACTTGGGCAGCATGGTGGCTTATCCTACCGATTCGTTTGTTTAAAACACATTTCCCAGGAGGGTGCGTTTCAGTTTTGTACAGCTGCGGTGAGACTGCACCGACCCCGAGGTGACCGCAAGTCAACTAATTCTATGAGTGAGAGTCGACTTCTTCTTTGTGATTCCACGGAACGATGGCGCTGACATCAGTGGTCTGGCGAGCTTTCCACAGATCGTATTCCTCTTGGAGTCCGAGCCAGAACTCCGCGGAATTCCCAAAGTAAGCCGACAAACGCAAAGCCATATCGGCACTGATACCGAGCGCCCCGCGGGTAATTTTGGAAACTTGGGAACGGGTGGTGCCAATGTCATTGGCCAGGCGATACTGGGTGATACGGCAGGGTTTGAGGAATTCTAGGAGAAGGATCTCTCCGGGATGCGGAACGGGAACAACATCAACATGAGTGCGTGCTTCAGTGGTAGTCGATAAAGTCAACGTCAATAGCTCCTTCGGGTGTCCACTTGAATATGATGCGCCACTGCGAGTTGACGCGAATTGAGTAGTAGCCCTCAAACCCACGCCAATAGTGTCTCTTTTTGACCCTAGTGTCAATACCTGACACGAAAAGCTTAGAATCCGCCGGGCCATCAGAGTCCGCAACAAAACGGGAACAACCCCGCACCGCGTACAAGCGGAACGGGGTTGTTGGCGCGCAGCGAGTGCGCTGCGCGGGAAAGCTGAGTAATTCAGGTGAATTACTTGAGCTCGACGGAAGCGCCAGCCTCTTCGAGCTTAGCCTTAGCAGCCTCAGCGTCGTCCTTGGAAGCACCCTCGAGGATAGCCTTCGGAGCGGACTCAACGAGCTCCTTAGCTTCCTTCAGGCCCAGGCCGGAGACGATCTCGCGGACAGCCTTAATAACGCCGATCTTCTTAGCGCCAGCGTCGGTCAGAACGACGTCGAACTCGGTCTTCTCTTCCTCAGCAGCACCGCCGGCAGCCGGGGCACCAGCAGCAACGGCAGCAACCGGAGCAGCGGCCTCAACGTCGAAGACCTCCTCGAATTCCTTAACGAACTCGGAGAGCTCGATGAGGGTCATTTCCTTGAAAGCTTCAATGAGCTCGTCCTTGGTGAGCTTAGCCATGATTGGCATCCTTTCTCATTGTGCCTGGCCGCGCTAGGCGGCCAGAAAAGTGTGTGTGTTTAAGTTGTGCGCCTTTAGTTGGCGTCTTAAGCTTCCGCAGCCTTCTTGTCCTGCAGGGCCGCAGCGGTGCGGACCATCTTGGTTGCAGGAGCGTTGAATACGGCGGCAGCCTTTGCCATAGAACCCTTCATGGCGCCAGCCAGCTTTGCGAGAGTGGTCTCGCGGTTGTCCAGCTTGGCGATGGCCTCAACCTGGTCGGCAGATAGAGCGTCGCCGTCCATGTAGCCACCCTTGATAACGAGTGCCTTGTTGTCATCAGCGAACTTGGTGATGACCTTCGCAGCATCCACTGCCTCGCCCTTGATGAACGCAATAGCGGTCGGGCCAGTCAGCTGCTCGTCAAGACCCTCGATGCCAGCTTCGTTGGCAGCGATCTTGAAAAGGGTGTTCTTGGCGACGGAGTACTCAACGTCAAAGCCGAGGTTGTTACGCAGCTCCTGGAGCTGACCCACGGTCAGGCCACGGTACTCGGTGAGCACGATGGAGTTAGCGCCATCGAGCTTCTCCTTCAGCTTTGCCAGGTCTGCGGTGTTCTTCGGGTTTGCCATTTTCTACTACGCCTCCTTTCGAAACATCTCTTGTGTTTTCCGCCGGGACCTTTCCCACCTCGGTTGTCGTTAACGACAACCGAAATAACAAAAGCCCCGTGCAAGAGCACAGGGCGCGCGCGGAAATCCGCGGTAATTCGCAAAGTGTCTCCTGCGTGGGCCGCCCTCTAGAGCGAGGAACCTTCGATCCGATATTCCGGATGACCGACGGTCTTCGGTGAACTTTGACTCGACCACTTCGGGGCCGTTCAAACTTCGCTAGGTACTCTACAGCCTGCACGGGCCAACTCCAAATCGCGGTCCTGGGGCTTTGCCTTAGTGCCCTTTAGTTCCTGAGCACACCGCGCGGAACGATGACGGGGGCATCGCTGCGAGGATCCTCCCAGATGTCCACATCGATGCCATAGGCCGCCGCCAGCACCTCTTTCGTCAACGCCTGCTGCGGCGTGCCCCGCGCGATGATCTCGCCGTTGTTCATGACCACCATGGTGTCTGAGAACTGCCCAGCCAGCATGAGGTCGTGCAGCACGACGACGACCGTCTTCCCAGCGCGCGCTTGCTTGCGGACGAGCTCCAAGACGCCCATCGCGTGGGCGGGATCGAGGAAGGTCGTGGGTTCGTCGAGAAGCAGCACCGGCGCGTCCTGAGCCAAAGCCAACGCGAGCCACACCCGCTGACGCTGGCCGCCCGACAGCGCCGCGATATCGCGGTCGATGAAATCGGTGATGCCTGTCTCCACGCAGGCCTGCGCGATGATCTCGTGGTCCTGCGCTGACAGTCCCCTTCCCCACCCAAGGTGCGCGTACCGCCCGCGGGCTACGAGCTCGCCGACGCGCAGCCCATCCGGCGCCATCGGGTGCTGGGGAAGCAAGGCCACGTGGGCCGCCGCTTCCTTCGGGCTCATGGAATGTACATCCAACTCGCCAATGCGCACGCTTCCCTGCCGGGGGCGAAGAATCTTCGACAAGGTCTTCAGCAACGTCGATTTCCCGCAGCCATTGGGGCCGATGAGCGTGGTGACCTCCCCCGGGCGGGCCACGAGGTCAACCCCGGAGAGAATATCTTTCCCACCTTGATAACCGGCATGGATGCCTTGGGCCTTCAGCTCGCAACTGTTCATGGTTTTCATCCTTTCCGCCTTGCGGCATTCCACACCACGATGACCAGGGCGGTGCCGCCGATCACTGAGGACACAGCTCCCACCGGCGCGTCCATCGGGAGCGCCCCGGCCACCACGGCGCAGGCGCTTAAGAGGGCCGCACCAGCAGCGCACGACACCACCGGCGAAGGAGTAGGGGTTCGGGCGATCATGCGTCCGAGGTGTGGGGCCAGCAGCGCGATAAAGCCGATGGGCCCCGCCACGGACACGGTCACCGCGCATATTCCGGTGGCCGCAATGAGGAGTGCGGTGCGCGTCCGCGTGATGTCCACGCCCAAGGAGAGTGCCGAGAGATCATCATGGGCTAGAAGCGGCAGTTCCCGGGCATGCCACGAACCAAGCAACACGAAAGGCGCCAGTCCTACGAGAAGCGGAACAATGACGTCCATCCGCACAAAGCCCGTGGTTCCCGCCAGCCACAGCTGGGATTGTGCTGCACGGAGGAGCTCCGCAGCGCGCAAGAGATACGCCACCATGGCTTGGAACAGCAGTGATAGCGCGATGCCGACGATGACGATGCGGTTGCTCGTGCCGAGCCCGCCAAGCGCCACCAGCAGGATGGCCGCTAACACCGCTCCCAGCAGCGCGAGCCCCGCCCGCCACCAGAACACGGAGACACCCTCTGCGAGGAGTGGCCGGGACATCACCGTCCCGATGACCACCATCACCGAAGCCCCACCGGACACGCCAAGGATGTCGGGGGAGGCCAGCGGATTGCGCGACATCGACTGAGTCCACGACCCCGCCAGTCCGAGCGCGGCGCCCACGATGAGGGTTGCTAGCGCTACGGGCATGCGCAGATCCCACACGACGCGGATTTCGCTTCGGCTTCCCCCGCCGTTGAGGATCTCCAGAACCCGCCCCGGACTCAGCCCCACGGGTCCTTGCCCGAGCATCAGGACGTAAGAGACTGCCGCGACCAGCACAAAGAAGCAGGTGGCTGACCATATCCATATCCGGCGCTGCCGCTGTTGGGAACGCAGGCGCTTGGCGACGTCCCCCTTCACTCCATCACTCATAGCTTCTGCTCCCCTCGGCGCACGGCCCAGATGAGGAAAGGTGCGCCCACGAAAGCTAGGACGATAGACATCTCTAACTCGGAGGGGCCAGCGATAAGCCGGCCTAAGATATCCGCGGCCAGCACGGAACAACCGCCCAGCAGCGCGGCGGGGGCAATCATGGCGGCAACCGCCGGACCTGTACACCGCCGGAGAAGGTGGGGGACGGCAAATCCCACGAAAGCGATGGGGCCTGCCGCAGCGGTAGCGCATCCGGCCAAGACAACGATGCTTAAGGCAGCGCCACGGCGCGCCAGTGCCGGCGAGCTACCCAAGGCAACCGAAGACTCCTCACCCATGGCCAACAAGTCGAGCGGGCGCGCCACACTCGCAGCAATGATGAGCCCGACGAGCAGACCACCGGCTGCAATCGCGACCTCTCCGGGGCCGCGCCCAAAGGTGGAGCCGATGGTCCAGCGGCGCATGCTGTCGAGCACATCCGTGGAATACAAGCCGATCAGCATGGCGCCAGAGCTTAAGGCAGCCGATACTCCTGCACCCACGAGGAGCAGCGTCAGGGAATCAGGAAACCGCCGGGAAACACCCAGAACCACTACCGTGGCCAAACCGGCTCCCACCAGCGCGAGCGTCGTCCGCATCCCCAGCGAGGTGGCAAGCCCCAACGCCGTCCCGAGCGCTACAAGGAAGGAAGCACCCGCAGTGATACCAATGAAGCCGGGATCGGCCAAGGGGTTCTTGGTCCAGGTCTGGGCGATGACACCGGAGACCGCAATGGCTGCACCCGCGAAGTACGCCAAGAAGGTGCGCGGCATACGCAAGTCCCACACGATATTTTCTATCTCCGGCTGGCTTTCATGGAGGAAGGCGGGAAGGAGCTCGGACATGGCGATGGACCGCGATCCCACCATCAGCGAGCAGGCGAGGAGGAGCAGTGAAACCACAACCAGAGCGGTGGTGAGGAGCACGCGTCCCCTCCCCCGCGAATCTAGCTCGCCGCGGGTGGCCCCGGCGTTTCTCGGTAATGCGAGCACTTAGAGTTGCTCTTCAAACTTATCGACAGCCCAAGGAATGGTGAGCGGGTTCGGCATGCTCATGGCGTTGCCGGTATCCGTTTCTAGGTAGCGGACGCGGCCATCCTTGACCACGTCCAGGCCTTGGAACGTCGAATCCTTCTTCAGCTCGTCAACTGCACCGTTGTAATCCAAGACGAACAGGTAGTCCACGTCGTTGAGCTGGGAGTAGTTCTCTGGGGCGTAGTCCACGAAGAAGCTGGAGCCATCACCCTCCAGCTCCTGCGGAATCTCAAAGCCAAGGTCTTCGATGAACTGACCGCGGCCATCATCGGAAGTGTAGAGGCCCAGCTTTCCGTCATAGGGCATGACGATGGCCGCGCGTTTGCCGTTAAGCTCCGGGTGAGATTCCTTGAATTCATCGAAGGCGCCTTGCGCCTTGTCAATAAGCTTGTCCCCCTCCTCTTCCTTATCCACGGCAGAGGCGATGGTCTTAACCTGCTCTTCCCAGGGAACCTGCCAGTCTTCGAAGCCCTCCGGCTTGATGGTCAGCGGCGCGATCTCCTCGAGGGATTTCTGTGCTTCCTGGTCCACTGCCTGATTGACAGCGATGATCTGCGTGGGGTCCGAAGCCGTGACCTGCTCAAGAACATCGGCCGTGAACCCGGAAGCAGTGTTATAGATGACCTCAGGCTGGGCATCTCCCAGAAGTTCTTTCGCCCATGGGCCCACACCGGAGGGATCACCATCGCCCTGCGCTCCCCAGGGCGCTACGGCAACGGGGGTGATTCCGAGCGCGAGTACAGTATCGGCGTCGCCAAGCCCCAAGCTGGCGACCCGCACCTCATCAGCGCTGCCTGCACCCGCGCTGTCCTCACCGCTTCCGCGCGAGCACCCCGTCAGAGCAATCGCTGCCGCCGAGACAATCGCGAGCACGCCTTTCGCGCGCCGGTGGATAGCAACCATGGAATTAACCTTTCCTTCGATGGGAACGAGCACACAAGCCGTCACACCCCTAATCTATTTGAGGCAAGCCTAACCTCTGCTTTATGATGGATTCAAATTTCCCTTATACCTAGGACCAATTCCTTTGACGCATCACCGCTTATTACCCGTTACCCTCACGGGGAATACCCGCCTCAAGCCGCGGCTGCACCGCCTTACTTTTCACTCGCCTGTCTTCGGCTCCTACCCCCTCGCCGGGCCTGATGAGTATTTTGGGCTCCTCATGCCCCAGGACGGGCAGGAGTTTTCGCCCTTCCCAGTTGAGGATGCCAATGTGCGCGCCGCCGTCACTGGCTTGCCTGACGACGTTCGCCCGGCGTTGCGGTGGTACACAATTCGCAGGCTCAACCACGAGGCCTGCACCATCGATGTCGACGTGGTGACCCATGGCGATAATGGCCCGGGCTCGCGGTGGATCCTTAAGGCCCAGCCTGGGGATACCGCCGGGATCTATACGGGGCAAGCGCGGTGGCAGGCACCCAAGAAATCACAACTGTTACTCGCGGACGCCTCCGCTCTCCCAGCACTGTGGCACATACTGGAGCACTACGAAACCTTCTCACCGCAATCCTTGAGTGGCGTCGACGTCGTTGCACTGATTGCAGACGACTCCGAAATTGAGGACGGCTTTGAGAAGACCTGGCGCGGCAAGGTTCGTTCACTCACCATGGTCGCCGCCCCGCACGAGGAACACAGCGCACGCGCCGTTCAGCTTCTTAGTTCTCGTTTCTCCGCGGATACAGCGCCGGATTCAGTGTGGGTATCCGGCGAAGGGGACCTGGCCAAAGAAGTGCGCTCTTTGGCGGTGCACGACTGGGGAGTGCCGCGCGAGGACGTCATCTGGTCCGTGTACTGGATGAACGGCAAGCCGCGGCCGTAATTCCTTCGCACGCATCTAATCCTTTAACCAGCAGTGGGCCTCGGTGCGCTTCCACATGGTTCCCATCAGAAGGTTCCCGTCAAGAGGTTTCAGTCAGAAGGTTCACTTGCCCCCAAACGAACCTTCTTCGCTCCCCCAGATGGTTTGTTTGCCCCCAAGAAAACCTTTTGACTAGAACCATCTACATCCAGCGCCCGCGTTTGTCTCAGGCCTGATGCATCTCCGCTCAAGCCCATGTCCCGAATCCAAGGCAGGGAGCACCTGGCTTGGGGCGTACACAGCACAACGCGGGCTCCGGATAATTCCGGAACCCGCGTTGCAAGGGGTCTTGACTATCAGGCGGTTTCTCACGCCGCCCGCCCTGCAAGACTCAGGGTGTTCTCTCTATCTCTCATGCGCCTCTCTCAAACGCACAAGGATTATTATGCGATACATTCCTTGAAAGCCCATCGAACCTGCCTGTATTTTACCTGTCAGTGGTTTTTAGCCCTCTGACCTGTACAAATAGTTTGACACGCAAGGAAGATGGCAATAAAAAATCCCGGCTCGTAAAAGAGCCGGGACCTTTACGCCGTTAACACAGACATCAATTAGTCGGTGTAGTTCTTCTCCACGGAAGCGTCGACCGGGATGCCCGGGCCGGAGGTGGTGGAGATGGTGATCTTCTTGGCGTAGATGCCCTTAGCGGAGGACGGCTTCAGACGCAGGATCTCGTCGTACAGCGCGCCGTAGTTCTCGGCCAGCTTCTCAGCGTCGAAGGAAGCCTTACCGATGATGGCGTGCAGGTTGGAAGCCTTGTCAACGCGGAAGGAAATCTTACCGCCCTTGACGTCGGCCACAGCCTTGGTCACGTCAGCGGTCACGGTGCCGGTCTTCGGGTTCGGCATGAGACCACGCGGGCCCAGGACGCGGGCAACGCGGCCGACCTTGGCCATCTGATCCGGGGTGGCGATAGCAACGTCGAAGTCGATGTTGCCCTCGTTGATGGCAGCGATCAGCTCTTCGGTGCCCACGATGTCGGCGCCAGCAGCCTTAGCGGCCTCAGCCTTGTCGCCCTCAGCGAAGACGGCCACGCGGACATCCTTACCGGTGCCGTGCGGCAGGGAAACGGTGCCGCGAACCAGCTGATCAGCCTTGCGCGGGTCAACGCCGAGGCGGAAGACGACGTCGACAGTAGCGTCGAAGTTCTTGGAGGAGGTCTCCTTGGCCAGCTTGGCGGCCTCGATCGGACGGTACTGGCGGGAGCGGTCTACCAGCTCAGCGGCAGCCTTGTATGCCTTGGACTTGGTGCTCATAAGTGCAATTCCTTTTCTTGGATTGATGTGGTGATAGCGGGCCGAAGCTGGCCCTGCCACGCGCGATACAGAACGTATCGCGCATTAAATTGAATTATTACTTAGCCGGGATGCCGTCAACGGTGATGCCCATGGAGCGAGCGGTACCAGCGATGATGCGGGCGCCGTTCTCGATGTCACGAGCATTGAGGTCCTCGAACTTGGTCTGTGCAATCTCCTTGCACTGATCCCAGGTCACGGAGCCAACCTTGTCGGTGTGCGGAACGCCGGAGCCCTTCTTGATGCCAGCGGCCTTGAGCAGGAGCTTCGCTGCCGGCGGGGTCTTCAGCTTGAAGTCGAAGGAGCGGTCCTCGTAGACGGTGATTTCCACCGGCACGACGTTGCCGCGCTGGGACTCGGTCGCAGCGTTATAAGCCTTGCAGAACTCCATGATGTTGACGCCGTGGGCACCGAGTGCCGGGCCGACCGGCGGTGCCGGGTTAGCAGCGCCTGCCTCGATCTGGAGCTTAATCAGGCCAGTGACCTTCTTCTTGGGAGCCATCGAATTACCTCTTTCCTGTGGTACCGGAGTGCCGCCACGATGAATAACAGCGCCCCGTCCGGATGCTCACGCGTTGTGGGCCACCGGAGGATGAACGTTTGAACATGCGCAAAAGCGCACGGCGTTCAAGTTTAGAACACCGTGCGCCCAGCTCAAAATCGCTTTTTAGGAGATGCGCTCGATTTCCGTCGGGGACAGCTCCACCGGGGTCTCGCGGCCGAAGATGGACACCAGGCCCTGCATCTTGCCGGTCTCCGGGTCGATCTCGGAGATGGTGGCGGACACGGAAGCCAGCGGGCCGGACAGGATGGTAACGGCCTCGCCCACCTCGAAGTCGTGAGCATAAGCCTTCGCGGCCTCCTTCTCCGGCATGGCAACAACCTGCTCGCCCTCGGAGTCGGCGGCGGAAGCCTCCGGGGAGACCGTCGTATCATTCGGCATGAGGAACTTGGCCACGTCGCGGATCTTCACCGGGGTGGCGTTACCCTCGTTGCCCACGAAGGAGGTCACACCCGGGGTATCGCGGACGACGGACCAGGCAGCGTCGTTAAGCTCCATGCGCACCAGCACGTAGCCCGGAAGCAGCTTGCGCTTAACAACCTTCTTCTTGCCGTCCTTCTTCTCCAGAACCTGCTCGACCGGCACGACGACCTCAAAGATGGAATCCTCCACCTCGAGGGTCTGGGCGCGCATGTCCAGGTTGGTCTTCACCTTGTTCTCGTAGCCGGAGTAGCACTGGATGATGTACCACTTGCCCGGCTGCTTCTTCAGTTCGCGGGTGAATGCGCGCAGGCGGGTCTTGTACTCGGCGTCGGCGGCAGCGGCGTCTGCTTCAGCGCTTGGCGACGTCTCCCCCGCTCCCTCAGCCTCAGCCTCGTCCGAGCCGCCGCCGAGGGCGGCCTCCGCAGCCTTGGTAGCAGCTTCCTTCTCGGCGGCTTCCTTCTCCTCAGCAGAAAGCTCCTCCTGCGGCTGCTGGGTTTCCTCAGTAGCCTCGACCGCTTCCGCGGCCTGTTCCTGGACGTTATCAATCATGGCCTGCTCGAGGGAGGTGCCAGTGTTTTCTTCGCTCATTGTCTGCTACTCCAAAATTGTGTTCATTCTTCTAGTCCCCAACCAGGTTACCCGGCGGAACTAGGGCAAAAAGTATCCCGCCGTTTCCCCTAGTCGAGCTAGCGGGAAGGCGGCGGGATGAAAGTATGAAATTAGTTTACTAAGGCGCGAGGATTGCTTCAACTCCGAGGCCGGTCAGCGTGTCCACGCCCCACACCAAGGCGGTGAGGACGATGAGGAAGGCGAAGGTCACGAGGACGTACTGAACCATTTCCTTGCCAGTAGGCCAGACGACCTTCTTCATCTCAGAGACGACCTCGCCCGGGAAGGACCCGACGGATCCGCCGAAGGAATCTTCCTTCTTATCCTCGACGCGCACGACGCGCTTGTCGGTGTAGGAATCGGTAGAGGTGGTCGCTGCGCCAGAGAGCTGACGCTTGCCGGTTGGGCGCGGGGCCCCGGTGCTCGGCTGCTTTTCATCGCTCACGGCGATTCCCTCCTTGAAGTGATGTGGCAGGGGCGACAGGACTCGAACCTGCAACCTACGGTTTTGGAGACCGTTGCGCTACCAATTGCGCCACGCCCCTTTGCGTGCCCTTTTGGGACAACGCACAACCCTACCAGAACGATGATTCCCCATGGAAACCACGTGCCGTATAAGGCTGGGAGTCGGTAATGAAAAAGCGCCCGTGTGCGGGCGCTTTTCTTTCCCGGTAGCGATGGCGAGAATTGAACTCGCGACACAGCGATTATGAGTCGCTTGCTCTACCACTGAGCTACACCGCCATATTCACCTTCTGGAACCTTCCAGAAACATGAATGGAGCCCCCTGACAGAATCGAACTGTCGACCTTTTCCTTACCATGGAAACGCTCTGCCGACTGAGCTAAGGGGGCACAGCCTCTTTGAGTAACGGACTTTCATCCGCTGTGCTCTCGTTGAAGCCTTGAAAAGATTAACCCGAAACGCTTAAACAACACAAATCGCCAGGATGGGACGCGTTTTTAGGGCCTTTTAAGCGCCCCAAGAACACACCACACCAACCGCTGCGCCGAGTAGACGACCACTAAGCCGGGTACACGACCGTTCAATCGACGGAGCGACATTTCGATCAAATAGCGCCCCAATTCCCCGGGGCTCGGGCCCCTTATTTGATCGAAATGACCCTTACCCCCCTAGCCCTATGCCGGGGATCGAAAAATCCCGCAGACGCATCTCTGCGTCTGCGGGATTCATTCTGTGCCAGGTAGAAGATTCGAACTTCTGAAGGCAATGCCGGCGGATTTACAGTCCGCTCCCTTTGGCCGCTCGGGCAACCTGGCATGCACTCTTGAGTGCGGTTATGTACTTTACTACGAAGTGCCGCCCGACATGCAAATCGCCTGGCAGGAGCACCTATTAGCCCACGCGCTGGACCGTGTAGTCCGCCAACTGGCGCAGGGCTTCGCTGGCCGTGCATTCGGGCAACAGGGAAAGCTGGTCTTCGACAACGCGCAGGTATGCGTTGACGTCGGCAAGCGCCTTGTCCCGGCCACCCGACTTCCACAGCAGGTCGATGGCGCGCTTCACGGAGGCGTCATCAGTCAGCGGGCCCGTCAGGAGGGCACGGAGCTCGTCGCCGACCTCACCCTCCTCCTCCAGGGCATAGAGCACCGGCAGGGTGAACACGCCCTCGCGCAAATCCGTGCCCGGGGTCTTCCCCGACTCCTCGGGATCGGAGAAGATGTCGATGACATCGTCGACGATCTGGAAAATCATGCCCACGGCCGCACCGATCTGGCGCAGCGCCTCGCACTGCTCCGGACCGGCGCCAGCATGGTAAGCACCCAGGTAGCCGGCGGAGGCGATGAGCACCGCGGTCTTTTCCCGGATGACCGCCGTGTAATGCTCCACAGCATTAGCTTCGCCGGCACCAATGGTTTCGCGCATCTGGCCCGTAACGAGCTCCTCGAAGGTCTCCGCGAAGTGCTCCACCGTGTGGGTATCCAGCTGACTCATCAGCCGCGAAGCGTGCGCCAAGAGGGCATCGCCCGCCAAAATCGCCACCGAGTTAGTCCAGCGGAAATTCGCAGAATCCACGCCGCGGCGGCGCTCCGCTTCATCCATGACATCGTCGTGATAGAGCGTGGCCACGTGGACCATTTCCACCACGGTCGCCGCCTTAATCACCTCAGGCGATTGCAAGCGTTCACCAAACTCGGAAGCCAGCAACGCCATCATCGGGCGGAAACGCTTGCCCCCAGCCAGGGAGAGGTGACGCACCTTGTCTTTGATGAAGTCCTGCCCGCGGTCGAGCTCCGTGTTCAGCAGGTCCTCTACAGCAGCCATCCCGGCGTTGATACGCTCGGTGAGCTGCGCATCCCCCAAGTCCACGTGCTTGGCGTGAGTTTGGCCGTGTGACATTAAACGTGTTCCTTTAAGCTCAAAAATCCTAGTGTTTACTTACCGTAGCCCATGGCACGGCCCTCAACACACTTGTGGCCACTATCCCGTGCAATGATAGTCCCCATGTCGGAGCAGATCGATTCCACCCTTGTTGACGTCGCCATCGTAGGCGCCGGGCCCGCCGGTGCCGCCGCCGCTATCCATGCCGCACGCGCCGGCTATGAGACGCTGCTTGTCGACGCCTCCCCTTTCCCCCGCGACAAGACCTGCGGCGATGGACTCACCCCGCGCGCCATGCACCAGCTGGAGCTCCTTGGCATCGAAGTCAATGCTTCCTACCGCAACCGCGGCCTCAAGCTGCACGGCTTCGGGGGCACCGTGACCGCCCCATGGCCAGAGACCTACCCCTCGCACAAAGGCACGGCCCTGCCGCGCTATGAATTCGACGCGCTGCTGGTTGAGGCTGCGCAGGCAGCCGGCGCGCAACTGATAACCGGCGCGGCGACACAGCCGCAGCTGGACGGTAACCGGCTGGTGGAGTTCTCCGTCGGCAAGCGCCGCGTGCGCGCCCAGTGGGTCATCGTGGCCGACGGGGTGCGCTCAACATTTGGCAAGCAGTTGGGCCGCACCTGGCACCGCGAGGAGGTCTATGGCATTGCTGCACGCGCCTATGCCGATTCACCGCAGGACGGCGAGGAATGGATGCACTCCCACGTTGAGCTCAAGGATCCCGAGGGTGTGGTGCAGCCGGGCTATGGCTGGATCTTTCCGCTGGGCCAGGGGGTCAACATCGGCTTGGGCGCGCTCTCCACCGCCGCCCGCCCGGCCCGCCTCAACACGAAGAAGGCGCTGGATTTCTACGCCGAACAGCAGCGTTCGGAGTGGGGTCTAGGCGAGCTGCGCAACGTCACCTCGGCGATGCTGCCGATGGGTGGTGCGGTGTCCGGGGTGGCCGGCGCGAACTGGATGCTCATCGGTGACGCTGCGGCCTGCGTTAATCCGCTCAACGGCGAGGGCATCGACTATGGCCTGGAAACGGCAGCACTCGCCGTGGAGATGCTCGGCACCAAGGACCTCACCTTGGCGTGGCCAGACCGGCTGCGCGCCGAGTATGGCGAGGCCTTCCTACTTGCCCGCACCGCCGCGCGCCTGCTGACCTACCCGCAGTTCCTGCCGCTGGCCGGGCCTGTGGCCATGCGCGGGCCGGTGGGCCGCATGCTCATGCCGGCCGCAGCGCGTCTTATGGGCAACCTCATCACCGACGAGGACAAGGATCTGCTTGCCCGCGCCTGGCGGCTGGCCGGCGGGGCGGTCTCCACGCTGCGGCGCAATACTCCCCTTTGGTCCTGAGCCCTTTGGCCTTAGGGCCCCTAGGCGGGCTTCACTGCGGAGTGCAGCGCCACGATGCCGAAGGTCAGGTTGCGCCACCCAGCTTGCTCCCAGCCATTGCGATTAATAGCGGCGGCCAGCTCGTGCTGCTCCGGCCATGCGCGGATGGACTCTGCGAGGTAGATATAGGCCTCCGGGTTGGAGGAGACCACCTTGGCAATCGGCGGCAGCAGGCGGGTCAGGTATTCCTTATAGACGGTGCCGAAGACCGGGATGACCGGCTTGGAGAACTCCGCTACTGCTAGGCGCCCACCGGGCTTGGTCACGCGCGCCATCTCCCGCAGGCCCAGCTCAAAGTCGTGGATATTGCGCAGACCATAGGAGATGGTCACCGCATCGAAGGTGTTATCCGCAAAAGGCAGGCGCATTCCATCGCCGGCTACCTTGGGAACATCGCGCTCCGCGCCAGCCGCGAGCATGCCGAGTGAAAAATCACAGGCCACGCACCACGCGCCGGACTTGGACAGCTCCTCGGTAGAGACGGCCGTTCCAGCGGCGAGGTCGAGGACCTTCTCCCCCGGCTGCAGGTTGAGCCGCTCGCGCGTCAAACGGCGCCAGCGCGCGTCCTGACCAAAGGACAGCACTGTGTTGGTGATGTCGTACTTCTTGCCCACCGCGTCAAACATGCGCGCGACATCGAAGGGCTTCTTCTCCAGATCTGCCTTAGACACAAGCGCCTAGTCTAGGCCACGCGCGCCCCCAGGGCGCGAGCGGCCCAGCGCGGCAGCTCCGGGCGCTGGCCCAAAATGGTCAGCGGCACCTCGCGGACACCCTCCAGAACTTCCTCGTAGTAGCCCAGCAGCTGCTCACAGAGAGCCGGCCAGGTTTTGGAGGCAATCGACTTCCGGGCGTTCTCCCGCAGCTCCTCGTGGACCTCCGGGTTGAGCAGCGCGTCGACGGCATTGGGGAGGTCCTCGACGAACGTGGGGACGTCGAGAAGCAGCCCGTTGTAACCTTCCTCAATGAGATCCACCGGGCCGCCCGCGCGCGGGCCAATGGTGGGCACGCCCGAGGCCTGTGCTTCCTGGATGGCCTGGCAGAAGGTCTCGAACTCGCCGGCGTGGACGAAGATGTCCAGGGAGGCATAGGCCGCGGCCAGCTCCTCGCCTCCCAATGCCCCGGTAAAGACAGCATCCGGCAGCTGGGCCTCCAGCAGCGGGCGCTCGGGGCCATCACCAACGATGACAAGCTGGATGTCCTCGCGTCCGTTAAGCGCGGACAGGCGGTGCACTCCCTTCTCTGCGGCCAGGCGGCCGACGAAGCCGACGATCTTCTTCTTCCCCGTGGGCTCCCACTCGCGGCGCAGCGCCGCCGAGCGCTTCGAGGGGTGGAAGCGCTCCGAGTCCACGCCGCGGCCCCAGTGGCGCACGTTCTTGATGTGGTGTTTCTCCAAATCGGAGATGGTGAGCGAGGACGGCGCGAGAGTCATCTGGCAAGCGTTATGGATGGTGCGCAGCCACTCCCACACCCCATAGGCCAGCGCGGAAGCGTGGTACTTGGTGGCGAAACCGGCCACGTCGGTCTGGTACAGCGCCACGGCCGGAATGCGCAGCTGACGTGCAGAAAATGCTCCCGCCGCCCCCAGGACGAAGGGGCTGGCCAGGTGGATGATGTCCGGTTTGAACTCGCGCAGCGCCTCATCCACCGCGGACGTAGGAACGCCGACCGGGAGCGAATCCACCAGCGGCACACGCACGGTGGGCACGCGCACGATGGTGAACCCGAGATAATCGGGGATCTCCTCCTGCCCGTCCCGGGCGCCGGGGGCGATGACAATGGCCTCGTGGCCGTGCTCGTGGAGGTGTTCGAGGACACGCAGCACGGAGTTGGTCACTCCGTTGACGTTAGGCAAGAAGGATTCCGCGACGATGGCTACACGCATGCGCCCCATCATTCCTTTTCTGAGTGCTCGGTTGGTAACGCACGCACTAAATTCCGGTTAATTTTCCCGCTCCCCCACCAGCACGCGCCGGCAATCAGGGTAGCCACGGCCGCGGAGGACAGCGCCGGGATGATCGATAGCGTCCATTCCCGGCCTTCTACCTTGACCAGGTCCGGGTTGCTCTTGGCGTAGAGCACCCACACCTGCTGGCCTTCTCCCAGCCCAGTGGGATAGAGCAGGCCGGTAGGCGGGGTGTGGTAAATCCCCTCGGAATCCTGGAAATCCACGAAGGTGCGCAAGCTGCCGACATCCGTCACCGTGGCCAGGGCGCGCCCGGGGTTGGCGCCGATGGTGCAGTCATTGAAGAAGGGGCCGATCACCATCCCCGCCATGCCCACTAGTGCAGCGACATAGAGCACCAGGATCAGCTGGCGCACTCGGCGCCGCGGCATTTACTGACCCACCTTGGCGTTCAGAGCCTCCTGCAGCGCGCGGCGCGAGGACCTCGTGGTATGCGCCTCCACCACGGTGATGCCGGTGGAGTATTCCTTGAGTTCTGCCAAAACGTCGAGCAGCTCCTGCGCCGAGCTCACCTCGCGGTGCTCAGCACCGCAGGCTTCCGCTAGCTTGGCCACGCCCACCCCATGCGGCGTTCCAAACGCCTTCTCGAAGGAGTCGCGCAGGGGCTCGCGGCCCTGTTCGAGCACCTCGAAGATGCCGCCGCCGTCGTCATTTGAGACGACGATGGTGAGGTTCTCCGGGCGCGGGTTATCCTCGGGGAGGATGAGCGAAGTGGCGTCGTGGAGGAAGGTGACATCCCCCATGAGCGCCACGGTGCGCGGTGCGCGGGGCGCGTCGGCCTCGCGGGACTGGGTGGCCAGCGCGATGCCGATAGCCTGCGCGATGGTGCCGTCGATGCCGGCGGCCCCGCGCGGCGAGTAGGTCTCCACACCGTCGAAGGGCAGGCCGATGAAGGACGCATCCCGCACCGCGTTGGAGGCGCCCAGGACGAGGGTATCTCCGACGGCGAGGGTGTCCCCCACCGCGGCGGCGACGTGGAGGCCGGTAAAGCCGATCTCGGGCTTGGTGGCATCCTCACCGGTGGTCTCCGCCAGAACCTCACGAACACCGTCGGCCGCCATCTGGGCCGCGCCTTCGCAGATCTTCATCCACTCTCGCGTGGGCTCGCCGCTGGTTTTGGCGGTGGTACCCAGCTGCGCGGACTCGCCACGGGGGTTGGTGAAATCTTCCGTGCGCGACAGACAGATGAGGTCGATATCGGGATCACTCAGCAGTGCCAGGACACCGCGGTGCAGGGTGGGATGGCCCACGACGATGACCTGCTCCACCTTGGTGTTGACCACGTAGTCGTTGGCGGAGACTTGGGCGCGGCGGAAGAGGTGCGCCGCGGCCGGGTGCACCGGGTGATAGGGCGCAGGTGCCGTGGGCTCGGCGATGGTGGGGACATCCTCCAGGCCTTCGACTTCCCAGGCCTCATCGCCGGCGATGACGAGCGTGTTGCGGCTGAGATCGACGGCCACCTCTCCGTGATTCGCCCACCGCGGGGTACGAGCGCGGTGCTGCGTGTAATCCGTCGGGCTACCGGGCAGCTCTTCGCCTACCAGCGGGGCATCGAGAGCCACGTTGATGTGCACCTGGCGGTCATTCAAAAAGCGCTCCGCGATAAGCGGGATATCACTCGTGCTCTCCACCTGGGTGGTCTCCGCATACACGCCGAAGATGCCGGGCTGCTCAATAGTCTGGGAGGCCCCCGTGCCCACCAAGCGGGCCGGCCGGTCCGCGCTGATGACGGCCAGCGGGGTATGCGAGTAATGCGCCTCCACCATCGCGGGCAGGGCATTAGCCACCGCGGTGCCGGAGGTCATCACGATGCCGACGTGCCGGCGTTGGACGCGTGCCAAACCTAAAGCAGCGAAGGCGGCGGAGCGCTCATCCAGGCGGGTATGCACGCGAATATCGCTGCGCGCGAGAAGCGCCAAAGACAGCGGTGCGTTGCGCGAACCCGGGCAGATAACCACGTCGGTGAGGTGCCGCGAAAGCTGGGCCGCCAGTGCTTCGGCCAGCTGCATCGACTCCGGCTGCGCGGAGGCAGTGGGCTCGGTGTGAGATTCAGTATTAGGCATTGCCTGCACCACCCGTATCGAGCTCTTCCATGCCCGAATCGAATTGCTCGAAGAGGTCATTGATCAACCCTTCCAATTCGGCTCCACCCTGGTCCACACGGTCCTGGACGTCCGGCGGCAGCTCCGTCGGCAGCTCCGTCGGAATATCGGTGGGGAGGTTATCCCGCGGCGAGCTCTTGGTGGTGGTCACCGTGGTGGGAACCTCGGTGGTCACGGTCTCGGTAACCGGCTCCGGGGCGGGTTTGTCAGCATCCGCTGCCGCACCGCGCCACAGGAAGAACAGCACGCCGGCGAAAACGACGGCGATAGCAGCGATGGCCGCGAAGACATAGGACAGGGCTCCCCCGCCCTTCTTCGGCTGCTCCACCTGGTAGCTGGACGGGACCGGGTCATATTGCGGCTGCTGATAGTTCTGGTCATAGCCCTGCTGATAGGGCTGACCATAGGCCTGCGTGTTTTGGGATCCGGGCTCCGGGAAGTGTTGTTGGGGACGCTGTGGCGGCTGCTGTTGGGGCGCGCCGAACTGGCGGGTTTCGTTCTCACCGGTGACGCGGCCGAACTGCCGCGTCTCGTTGTCGCCGTTGTTGTTGGTCATGGGATTTACCTTATCGTGCACCCGCGCCACTTAGCACCCGCCCGGTGGGCGTTAGTCCCGTGGAAACCTGACCCGGCGTGCCATCCGCCACAATCTTTCCGCCATCCGAACCAGACCCCGGGCCCATCTCAATAACCCGGTCAGCGCCGGCAATGAGGTGACGGTCATGATCTGCCACCACGACAGTATGGGAGGCCTCCACCAGCGAGTGCAGCTCAGCGATGAGCAGGTCGATATCGGCCGGGTGCAACCCGACGGTGGGCTCATCCAGCAGGTAGACGGTATGGCCCCGGCGCGAGTTTCGGGAGCGCTGCAGCTCCGTGGCAAGCTTGATGCGCTGCGCTTCACCGCCGGAAAGCTCCGGAGCGCCCTGGCCCAAGCGCAGGTAACCTAGCCCCACCGCTTCCAAGGTTTGCAGCGCGTGGAGGATCGGCGCTTCATCTGCAAAGACCTCCAGGGCCTCTTCCACCGTAAGGTCGAGGATGTCCGCGATGGTCCTGTCCTTCCAGCGGATGGACAAGGTGTCATCGTTATAGCGCTGTCCCTGGCAATCCGGGCACTGGGTATAGGAGCCTGGAAGGAAGACCAGCTCGACCTCGATCTGGCCGGCGCCACCGCAGGTGGGGCACTGGCCTTGCTTAACGTTGTAGGAAAAGCGCGAGACCGTCCATTTCTTCTTCTTGGCCTCCGGGGTGGCCGCGAAGAGCTTGCGCACGTTGTCGAAGAGGTTGGTGTACGTCGCCACCGTGGAGCGCGGGGTTCGGCCGATTGGCTTTTGGGTAATGGAGACCACGCGCTTGACCTGCTTCGGACAGTCCGGCCCCGTGAGCATGTCATGGAGTGCGGCCAGCAACGTGGATTTGCCGGAACCCGAAAGCCCAGTAATGGCCGTAAACTGGCCGAGTCCGAAGTCCACGTTGAGGCCATCGATGGTGTGCGAGTGCACCCGGCGCAGCGCGATATCACCGTGCGCCGATCGCGCTTCGACCTTGGGCGTGGGGCGCGGGCGCGCCAAGGCACGCGCGGTGGGAGTATCTGCAGAGTCCGCCGCCTCTATGTAATCGGCGACGGGACCCGAGTACACCACCTGGCCGCCGCGCTCACCGGCGAGCGGGCCGACATCCACGATCCAATCGGCCTGCTTGACCAGTTCCATGTCGTGCTCCACCAGCAGCACCGAGTTCCCCTCCGCAATGAAGCGACGGCACATATCCAGCACCGCACCTCGTTCCACCGGGTGCAGGCCCGCAGAGGGCTCATCCAGAACATAGGTCACGCCATAGAGCCCGGAGCGCAGCTGCGCAGCCAGGCGCAGGCGCTGCACCTCACCTCCTGAGAGCGTTTCCGTCGGCCTATCCAGGCTGAGGTGCCCAAGTCCGAGTTCTAAGGCCGATTCGAAAGCCGGAAGGAGGGCCTTGACGAGCAGGTCTTCCGCGTCATTCGGTTGCGGTTTCTGGGCTTTGAGGAGCTCGAAGACTTCGCTCAGCGGGAGGGCATTGAATTCGTCGATAGGCAGCCCGGCGTAAGTAACCTTGAGGGCCTTCGCCGTCAGCCGGCGCCCCTGACAGGTATCGCACTGGCGGGTTTCCATGAAGCTCAAGACGCGGGCGCGGAGTGTGTCCGACTTCGTCTCCGCATAGGTCTTGGTCAGGTAGCTGGCCACGGAACGCCACGTGCCCTCGTAATTGCGCTGAATCTGATCCGCTCCGCGGCGCGGCTTGACGGTCACCACCGGGCGTTCCTCGGTGAAGAGGATCCACTCGCGGTCTTTTTTAGAAAGCTGCTCCCACGGCGAATCCAGGTCATAGCCCAGTTCTTGCAGGATGTCGTGGAAATTCTTGCCCGCCCAGGCCCCTGGCCACGCAGCAATCGCGCCTTCCTCGATGCTTAAGGAGGGATCCGGCACCATGGAGGCCTCCGTGGGTTCGTGGACCACGCCGGTGCCCTGGCACTCCGGGCACATGCCCTCCGGGGTATTTGGGGAAAAGGAATCGGAGTACAAGCCCTCCGGATTGTCACCGCAGCGCGAGTACAGCAAGCGCACGGAGTTAGACATGGCGGAGATGGTCCCCACCGTGGAGCGCGCGCTGCTTGCCGACGCCGACTGCTGCAGCGCCACCGTCGGCGGCAGGCCTTCGATGCGGCCTACCTGCGGGTCCACCGCCGAGGCAATGAGCCGGCGGGCGAAAGGCGCGACGGATTCCAAATAGCGGCGCTGACCTTCACCGTGGATGGTGCCGAAAGCCAGCGAGGACTTTCCGGAGCCGGACACCCCGGTTACGGCCACGAGCTGGCCGCGCGGCAAATCCACGTCCACGTTGCGAAGGTTGTGCAGGTGCGCGTCTTTCACGGAAATGGTCATGCCCGCCAGCCTACGCTGCCCTCCGGACATGTACCGTGAGCTGTGTTTTTAAAGGTGCGGCCAGCACTCGCGCACGCGCTCGAACCACCACTCACGGCGCTCGCCCGGCGCGGCGAGTGTGCTCAGGCGATCCGGGTCGGGGGTGAGGGCTTCGGCGCGCAGGTGACCGTCGACAAGCTCGCGTGGTGCTGTCACATCCTCCAGGAACAGCGACCCGGTGGCCAGGCCCGCAGCGGCCGGGGTGACGTCGATGTCTTCGTCGTCATAGATTTGCGGCAAGGCGGCCACTGCGGCAAGTCCCATGGAGATTCCCACCGAGGTATCCAGGGCAGAGGCCACCGTGATGTCCATGTGGCGCTCGCGCAGGTGGGAGGCTACCTCGAGTACTTTGCGCACCCCGCCCAGCGGCGCGGGCTTAACCACGGCGACATCAGCCGCTTGCAATTCCGCCACCCGATAAGGGTCGCTGGCCTTGCGGATAGATTCATCCGCCGCCACCCGCACGAAAATCCCGGCGCGCATGAGCTGGGTGCGCACCTCCTTGAGTTCCTCAACGGTCTTGCACGGCTGCTCCATGTAATCCAGCGGCATGAGCTCCTTGGCCGCGGTGACGGCTTCCTCAACGCTCCAGCCGCAGTTGGCGTCGACGCGCAAAACCGGCACGCGACCCTGTGCCTCGATGTAGGCGCGGACAGCGTGAACGCGCGCGATATCGTCCTCTAGGGTCTGCCCCTTCTCCGCCACCTTGATTTTGAAGGTGCGGCAGCCGGGATAGCGCTCCATGACCTCCGGCACCTGCTCGGCAGGAACCGCAGGGACGGTGCCGTTGACTTCTACCCACTCGCGCACGGGTTCCGGAAAGCCTTCGTAGGCCGCTTCCAGCCCGGCGGCGAGCCAGCGGGCGGATTCCTCCGCCCCGTACTCCAGGAAGGGGGCGAACTCACCCCAGCCCGCGGGGCCATCGATAAGCAATGCTTCCCGGGTCGTAATGCCACGGAACTTCACGGCGAGTGGAAGGGAGACCACGTGGGCGCGGTCAAGGACGTCATCAATGTGCATGACGTTCATCGTACGTGTGGGGGGTTGAGCGCGACACCTGTCATAGCCGGTGTTACCTTTAAACAGTAAGTGGATATAACCAGAAGAAGGATCTTTACATGCTCTACCTTCTCATCGCGCTACTGGCCATCGCCGCAGTTGTCTACCTCATCTATAAGAAAGTCCACGCCGCGGCCTCCATCTTTGCCGTTGGCGTAATCCTGCTCATGCTCGCCGCTCTCACTGGGCGCGCGGACTTCCGAACCACAGAAATTGAAGCGACCGGCAATGCCTTCTACGACCAGCTGCTCGTCGTGGACGCGCTGTTCAAGTCGCGCTTCTCCGGCATCGGTATGGCGATTATGGTGCTCTTCGGCTTTGTGTCCTATATGCGCCACATCGGCGCGGATGCCAAGACGGTCGTGGTGCTCTCCTCACCGCTCAAGCGCTTCAAAGGCTCCTACTGGCTGGTCCCAGTGGGCTTCATCCTGGGCACGCTGCTCTCACTGGTGATCCCCTCGGCCGCAGCGCTTTCCCTATTGCTCGTGGCCACACTCCTGCCAGCGCTCATCGCTGCGGGCCTGACACCGCTGACTGTGGGCGCCATCGTCGTGACTTCCTCCACCATCGTGCCCACCCCGCTAGAGGCCGGCCTCATCCAGGGCGCTGATCTGACCAACATGACGCCAACGGAATTCGTCTACGGTGCCGTCGCCCACGCCACGGTTCCCACGCTGCTCATCACCGCCTTCGTCCACATGTGGTGGCAGCGCCACTGCGATAAGGTGGATGCCCGCAAGGCCGAAAGCTCCGGTGAGGTCAGCGCCGATTCGATGCACGATGACGCTACCGAGGAAGCCATCGCCCGCGCAGCCTCCCTGCCGGGTTACTACGCCGTGCTCCCGCTCATGCCGTTGCTGCTCATCATTATCTCCGCCATTCTTAACCGTTTGGGTGTCATCCCCTTTGAGGGCGGCATCCTCCCGGTGACCGTGGTGTCCCTGTTCATCGCGATGATCATCGAGTCCATCCGCAAGCGCACCGTCACGGGTGCGGTGGATTCCATCTCCAGCTTCTTCAAGGGCATGGGCGAAGGTGCTGCGGGCGTCGTGGCCCTGCTGGTTGCCGCCGCCGTCCTGGTGGAAGGTATTACGCAGATGGGCGTCATTGACATGCTTATCGACGCCGCCGAAGGCTCCTCCGGCGCCGCCGTCCTCATCGTCCTCATCTTCGTCGCCGCCACCGCCGCGATGGCAGCACTCACCGGCTCCGGCACCGCGCCCTACTTCGCCTTTTCTGAGGTGGTGCCCAACCTGGCCTCGCAGACCTCCATCCACGCCCCGCAGATGCTCACCGCCATTTGGGGAACCTCCAACCTCATGCGCCAGGTCTCCCCGGTCAACGCCGCGGTGCTCATTGTTGCCGGCGCCATCAAGGTCAACCCCATCCAATTGGTAAAGCGCACCTCCGTGCCCATGATCGTTGCGACGGTGCTCAACACGCTGTTCGCGTTCATGTTTATTGGATGAAAGTCATCGGCGCGAACCCAATAGCCTTCCGCCAATTTTGTGGAGAAAACCAAGACACACGAGACGCATTCTGCTATGTTCTTAACCAGAACTGAACCTCAGTAAGCGTCGGCTCGTTTCCGACGTTGATTGCTCCAAGCCGAACCCTCGGGTTCGGCTTTCTTTTTATCCGAAAGGGCTAACCTTTTGTCTCTCTCTTACCGCGTTGGAATAGATGTCGGAACTTATTCTCTTGGCTGCACCGCCATTGAGGTCGACGAGAATGATCAACCAATAGGCATTCTCAGTGCGGTTTCGCTGATCCACGACTCGGGCCTAGATCCCGACCAGCAAAAGCGCGCGGTGACCCGACTCGCTTCCTCCGGAGTCGCACGACGAACTCGCCGTCTGTACCGCCGTCGCCGCAAGCGTATGATTAAGCTCGAAAAGTTTCTCAAAGCGCAAGGCTGGGAAACTCTACCTTTTGAGCACTATTCCGACCCTTACCTTCCATGGAAGGCCCGCGTGGAATTGGTAAATTCCTTCATCCACGATGACGAAGAACGAGGCCGATATCTTTCTATCGCGCTACGCCATATTGCCAACCACCGCGGTTGGCGGAATCCATATTGGAAAGTCTCGAGCCTATACTCACCGGCAGAACCGAGCGAAGCTTTTGAACAAATACGCAAGGAGTTAGAGGCAAGCACCGGCCATACAATTCCTCAGGATGCCACCGTCGGGCAACTCATTTCCTTTGCCCAGTTAGGTACTGACAGGCTACGCGGCGGTGGCAAGAAGAAGGACGAAAAGAAGTCCGCAAATGAGGTGAAGCAGGCAGTTATTTCTGCGCGATTACATCAAATAGACCACGCACGTGAAATCAACGAGATGTGTCGTGTCCAAAAGATAGACGACACGCTCCGGAAAAAGATTCTAGATTTAGTCTTCGAAGCTGAATCCCCGAAAGGCGCTCAACAAGGACGCGTAGGAAAGGACCCCCTACAACCCAGTCGAGACCGAGCTCTAAAAGCTTCTGATGCCTTTCAGCAGTACCGTATCGCTGCTCTCACCGGAAACCTCCGTATCAACCGCGGCGGCAATACTTCTCCCCTTGATCGCGATGAGCGGCTGATTGTTTTTAATTACCTTGTCAATCTTTCTCACAAGAAAGAACCCTCCTGGTTAGACATAGCCGAGCTTTTGCGCATTGACCGTGGCCAACTAAGAGGAACGGCCACAATGACCGACGATGGCGAACGTGCAGGCGCTCGACCACCTGTACATGACACCAACCGGACAATCCTCGGCTGCAAGGTGAAGCACTTAGCTGCCTGGTGGGAGCGAGCCTCGGATGACGAACGCGCCGCCATGCTCAAGTCTCTGTCGAATGCCGAAGTTGATGATTTCGATTCCCCTGAAGGAGCTCAAGTTCAAGCTTTCTTCGCGGAGCTCGACGAGACCGAGCATGAGAAGCTCGATTCTCTACATCTGCCGATGGGCCGTGCCGCATACTGCGAAGACACTCTGAAGCGACTAACTAGCCGCATGCTGGACGAAAACCTTGATCTTTACGCGGCACGTTTGGCGGAATTTAACATCCCCAAGGATTGGACCCCTCCCGCTCCTCGAATTGGTGAACCAGTAGGAAACCCAGCTGTAGATCGCGTTCTGAAAGGCGTGGCAAGGTGGCTGGAAGCAGCCGCAGACGTATGGGGTGCCCCAAAGTCCGTCATAATTGAACACGTCCGCGATGGTTTTGTCAGTAAGTCAAAGGCTAACGAAATCGATCGTGAGAACAACGCGCGCCATAGACGCAACCAAAAGCTTTTCCAAGATATGCAGGAGAAACTAGGCATCGAAGGAAAGCCACGCAGTGCTGACCTTTGGCGGTTCCAATCAGTACAACGTCAAAATTGCCAATGCGCCTACTGCGGCGAACCAATCACTTATTCCACGTGCGAGATGGATCATATTGTCCCCCGCGCCGGCCAAGGTTCCACCAATACTCGTGACAACCTTGTTGCGGTTTGCCATCGCTGTAATCTGTCCAAGAAGAACTTCCCCTTTGCTGTTTGGGCAGCCCAGTCTGGGATTCCAGGTGTGAGTGTTCAGGAGGCGCTTGACCGCACACGCCACTGGGCCGAAGATTCCGGCATGTCAGCAAAGGACTTCAACAAATTCCGTACCAGCGTCCGCGAGCGACTGAAGCGAACCGCCATGGATGAACCGATCGACGCCCGCTCGATGGAATCTGTTGCCTGGATGGCGAACGAACTACGCGGCAGAGTTGCGCAGCGCTTTCAAGATAACGGCACTACCGTAAGTGTCTATCGAGGTGCACTCACTGCGGAAGCTCGCCGTGCTTCGGGAATATCAGGCCAACTACGTTTCATCGATGGTACTGGAAAATCTCGCCTCGACCGTCGTCATCATGCTGTCGATGCTGCAGTAGTAGCTTTTACTCAAAACTACGTTGCAGAAACTCTTGCCATTCGTTCAAACAAAAAGCGAGAGGCCGAGCTGCTTCGCTCGGCACCCCAGTGGAAAGAGTTCACTGGAGCTGATGAAGCACATCGCGCGGCATGGAATGCTTGGCTGCCTAAGATGCGAAAACTCGCCATGCTCTTGCAGCAGGCGTTGGATGAAGACCGAGTCGTAGTTACCTCGAATCTAAGACTACGCATCGGCAACGGACGCGCCCACGAGGACACAATCGGAGAGTTGAAGAAGATACGCGTCGGCGATGCTATTTCGGTCACCGATATCGACAGGGCATCCACCGAAGCTTTATGGTGTGCACTCACTCGCGAAGACGACTTCGATCTTAAAGAGGGTCTGCCAGAGAATCCCGAACGCCGAATTCGAGTACACGGCACTTGGTACGATGCCGACGACGAAATCGAGGTCTTTCCAGTTGGTGCAGGCGCTATCAAGGTACGAGGTGGTTACGCTGAACTAAGCCGTTTCCACCATGCCCGGATCTATAAAATCCCCGGGAAAAAGGCTCCCTCCTTCAGCATGTTGCGAGTTTATAATGTCGATCTAATGCAGCACCGGCATGAGGACCTGTTTTCCGCTGAGATCAAACCGCAGACAATGTCAGTCCGCCAGGCAGAACCCAAACTGCGCAAGGCCCTTGCTGACGGCACGGCAGAATATATTGGTTGGTTGGTTGTAGACGATGAGCTAGTCATCGACACCTCAAGCTTCAACACCGGACAGATTGCGGAAGTGCAAAGTGAGTTTGGGCAGATTCAACGTTGGCGGTTGGATGGGTTCTTCTCAAACTCTAAGTTGCGACTGCGCCCACTCTATATGAGTGCCGAGGGACTATCTTCCGATGTGTCTCAAGCCTCCAAGAAAGTGATAGATCGACCGGGCTGGCTGCCAGCCGTAAACAAAGCTTTTGGTGAAGGCAACATGACTGTGGTCCGTCGAGATGCTCTGGGAAGAGTAAGGCTGACTAGCAAGGCTCATCTGCCCATTTCTTGGAAGGCAGAATAATGAACTCTGGGTGGCGGGTCATTGATTGTCTCAATTTGAAGGGGTCTCTCCGGTATTCCCGGGGCCAGCTCGTCATCCATCGAGAAGATACTCCAACCGATGTTTCGCTGCCGCTAGCCCAAATCGCAGTCGTCCTCATTGGCTCAGAAAGCACAATCAGCGGTGCCGTTCTCCAGAAGCTCAGTGACTACGACATCGCCCTCTTAGTTTGCGACTGGAGAAACGTTCCGGTCGCCGGTGCTTACCCATGGAACGAACATTCCCGGATCGGTGCTCGCCACCAAGCCCAATCACAATTATCTTTGCCCAAAAAGAAGCAAGCTTGGTCTCGAATTGTTGCAGCCAAAATTTCTGGTCAAGCTTCCGTTCTAAAAGCACTAGCTAAGCCTGGAGCCAAGGAACTCTACGCCCTCTCTCGTACCGTTAAATCTGGCGATCCAGAGAATCTTGAAGCACAGGCAGCGCGCAAATACTGGTCTTGCATCTCCCATGGTCATGCTTATTTACGTTTACCTGGCAGCGGAGAACCTGGCTGGAATTCTGCGCTCGATTACGGTTACACACTATTGCGCGGCCACGGCATTCGAGCTGTAGCTAGCGCTGGATTATCTGGAGCATTAGGCGTATTCCACCACAGCCGCGGCAACAAGTGGGCATTGGTCGATGACCTTATTGAACCATTTCGACCAATGGTTGATCAGGTTGTATTCACCGTTTCTAGTGACGGACAAGCATTAGGATCTCCGCAAAAGACCCTCATATCGCAGTATCTGAACAGCCCCTTCAATTCCAGTGGAAAATCCTTAAGCACAGCTTTTAATGAGTTCAGCCAACAATATGGCCTATATATCGAGGGAAATCTAAAACACCTAAGCGTTCCCGTCTGGGAAGGAAAACTCGATGCCGGCGAAAGATAGTGAACCAATGTGGTGCGTGGTCATGTTCGATCTTCCCGTTAAATCAAGAATTCAAACCAGAGAGGCTAACAGGTTTCGAAACCACCTCTTAGACCTTGGCTTTTGTAGATCCCAACTAAGCGTTTACGTTCAGTATTTCCCCCTCGCCTCCCGTATCGCAACAACCGTCAAGCAAATCAAGTCTGGTCTACCAGAAGGCGGAGATGTGAGAATCATATCCGTCACTGATATTCAATGGTCGAAAGCGATTCGCTTTTCCAAATCAGAGCCTTCCGAAATGGAGAATACCCCACCTCAGCTCACGATTTTCTAGCGGAGGATCACCGATAAACTCCAGTTAAACGACCCTTTTGGGGCCACACTGAAGTCTATCAGGGGTAATGAGAACTGAACCCCAGCCCAATCACCTTTGGGTGTTTCACAGCGGGAAGTCTATCAGGGGTAATGAGAACTGAACCCCAGCTAGTGCTTGAGGTGGTCGATTCCGTAGGGAAGTCTATCAGGGGTAATGAGAACTGAACCC
>NZ_KV816336.1:101682-102028 GCF_001814395.1 Corynebacterium sp. HMSC059E07 | reverse complement strand
TATCAGGGGTAATGAGAACTGAACCCCAGCTCGGTGCGGTAGCGTGCGCTTTCCTTCCGAAGTCTATCAGGGGTAATGAGAACTGAACCCCAGCCGTGGGATCTGCTGAGAGTTAATGCCAGGAAGTCTATCAGGGGTAATGAGAACTGAACCCCAGCTCTTCGATGAGGCCCTCCATCCAGTCGTGAAGTCTATCAGGGGTAATGAGAACTGAACCCCAGCACCTGGCCAAACATGGACTTGATGCCGTGAAGTCTATCAGGGGTAATGAGAACTGAACCCCAGCAGTCGTGTCGTGTGAAGGATCGGCTTGAGAAGTCTATCAGGGGTAATGAGAACTGAACCC
>NZ_KV816336.1:101364-101582 GCF_001814395.1 Corynebacterium sp. HMSC059E07 | reverse complement strand
TATCAGGGGTAATGAGAACTGAACCCCAGCTCAACGGTGACGGTGGTGCCCTGTGGGAGAAGTCTATCAGGGGTAATGAGAACTGAACCCCAGCTTGTTGGCCTGGTACAACTCGCCTGGCGGAAGTCTATCAGGGGTAATGAGAACTGAACCCCAGCTTCATTTGGGAGACCGTCCTGGCCGTGGGAAGTCTATCAGGGGTAATGAGAACTGAACCC
>NZ_KV816336.1:0-101264 GCF_001814395.1 Corynebacterium sp. HMSC059E07 | reverse complement strand
TCTATCAGGGGTAATGAGAACTGAACCCCAGCTATTGCTGGTGATAGCAATTGGTCGTCTGAAGTCTATCAGGGGTAATGAGAACTGAACCCCAGCGGGCAATTGTACGGCAGACAGAAGGGTTGAAGTCTATCAGGGGTATTGAGAACTGAACCCCAGCCTCACTACACTGCTATCAATAGCTTAGTGAAGGATTTCCAGGGACGCGGAAAGTCGAATTGTCGCAAAGACTCTGAAATTGATCTCATCATCTATTGACAGCGAAGCGCCGTAGCCCTAGCTTAATTCTTCTAACTTCTTAAGGAGGAATCATGCTACTTGCTGAAGCCTTGGCCGAGCGCGCTCAGGCGCAGGAGCGCCTCAACTCGCTGAGTGACCGGCTTGCGGCGACGGTCCGCATTCAGGAAGGCGATGAACCGGATGAGAACCCGACGGATCTCCTCCGTGAGCTCGAGGGCGTGACCAAGCGCATCGACGAGCTTGTCATCGCCATCAATGCCACGAACACGGCCACCGCGTTCGACGAAGAGATCTCGCTGATGGAAGCGCTGGCACTGCGTGATGGACTGCTGCGCAAGCGCCGCATCTACCAGGGATTGGCCGAGCGCGCGGGTGCGCGCCAGGACCGCTACTCCCGCTCCGAGATCAAGTTCGTAGCCACCGTGCCTGTGCCGAAGCTGCGCGAGCGCGCCGATGATCTGGCCCGCCAGTACCGCGAGCTGGATACCCGCATCCAGCAGTTGAACTGGAATACGGAACTGATAACTAAATAGCGACTGCCGCTAGTTGTGCCGGATCCTTGCGGCACGTAGTCATGTCGCGCGCCTCATGCGCGCGACGGTAGCCCACACTCTTCGCAGCGAGCGCAACCCTTACTGGGCAGGGAAAAGCCCAGTGCTTCTCAGGCGCCTTCGTAGCGCAAGAAGGCAGGGAGGTTCGATTCCGTCCCACTGTATGGTGTACCGCGCTGGTACGGAGTACACGTGCACATTGACGGGGCATACCCCGCAGTATTGTTTATTGTTTATCACCGCCGCGCTGGGCGGAGAGTGTGGGTGAGGGTTTGGGAATGGGGACTATACTTCCGGCGCACTGCTTTCCAATTAAGCTGGTGTGCCATGAGCGAGCAGAAGAATTACAGCACCGATAATCCGTTCAAGCCGGGACTCTGGCGCCCCGTCGAGGGCTTTGAGGACCTGACGGATATCACCTATCACCGGCTCATCAGTGACGGTCCGAAGCCACAACGTAAGGACGGCATCGTCCGCATCGCCTTCGACCGCCCCGAGGTGCGCAATGCGTTTCGCCCGCACACGGTGGATGAGCTTTATCGCGCGCTGGACCACGCGCGCCGCACGCCAGATGTTGGCACGGTGTTACTGACCGGCAACGGGCCTTCCCAGAAGGACGGCGGCTGGGCGTTTTGCTCCGGCGGTGACCAGCGCATCCGCGGCCGCTCCGGGTACCGCTATGCCACCGAGCACGCGCACGATGACGCGACTGCCGACGAATCCACCGTCGACACCGCCCGCGAAAAAGTTGAGGGCGGCCGCCTGCACATCCTGGAGGTTCAGCGCCTCATCCGCACCATGCCGAAGGTGGTCATCGCCGTGGTCAACGGCTGGGCCGCCGGCGGCGGGCACTCCCTGCACGTGGTGTGCGATATGACCATCGCCTCCCGCCAGGAAGCCCGCTTCAAGCAGACCGACGCCGACGTCGGCTCCTTCGACGCCGGCTATGGCTCGGCTTACCTGGCCAAGATGGTGGGCCAGAAGTACGCCCGCGAGATCTTCTTCTTGGGACGCACCTATGACGCGCAGCGCATGTACGAAATGGGTGCCGTCAACGAGGTGGTTGACCACGCCGAGCTGGAGGACGCTGCTATCCAGATGGGGCGCGAGATCAACATGAAGTCCCCCACCGCCCAGCGCATGCTCAAGTTCGCCTTCAACCTCACCGATGACGGCCTCATGGGCCAGCAGGTCTTCGCCGGCGAGGCCACCCGCTTGGCCTACATGACCGACGAAGCGGTCGAGGGCAAGGAGTCCTTCTTGGAAAAGCGCGAGCCCAACTGGGACGATTTCCCGTACTACTACTAGTCCCAAGACAGGAGATCACCCCGTGCTGTACTTTGCCATTGCCCTCGCGGCCATCGCGCTGGTTGCTGTCGTGGGTTCCCGCGTATGGATGCTGCGCCACATCAAGCAGGCCCAAAGGGACGGTGAGCGCCCCTTCGACCAGGAGGACGAACTCATCAATCCCTACGAGCACCACGGTTAACTAGCGCTTTATGCCCACACGTGGGCACCCATACCCACTTTAGTTCAATGCATTGAACTTTTTATTCCATCGCGCTACTCTCTTTTTGATGCATCGTTGAAAATCAATCACTTCGATCTCTAAGGAGAGACCCCCTCGTGTCCAATCATCGCCACCCCCAACGTGCCGCCCTTCTCACTCTTGTTGGTGCCACCGCCGTGGCCATGACAGCCTGCAGCACGTCCGCTGACTCTGCTAAGGATTCTTCCAGCGCTGCTGAATCCGACACCATCACGGCCGTCGCCACCACCACCCAAATCTGCGACTACCTCACACACATCGCAGAAGGCGGCCTCACCCTGGAAAAGACGGATGCCCAAGGAGAGAAAACCACTACTGGCAACGGTGACACCACGCTGGAGCTAACCTGCTTGCTCGCCCCGAATGCCAGCGCCCACGAGCACGAGATGACTCCGAATCAGATGCAGGCACTCGCCCAAGCGGACTACCTCTTTACCAACGGCGTTGACCTCGAGCACTTCTTGGATCAAGCCATTGCTTCCTCCGGGTTCCACGGCACTATGGCTGTGACCTCCGGTGTGAAAAACTCCGGTGACGCCCCCGAAGGCATCAAGGTGAAGGAAGGCTCTCACCGCATCGACGTCAAGCCCTGGCCGTTTGCTGGAGAGGACGGCGAAGAACCAGAATTTAGCCACGATCCACACGTGTGGACCTCCCCTAAGCAGGCAAAAATCCAGGTAGAGAATATCGTCGAAGAGCTCGCCACGAAGGCTCCGTCTGTGAAGGAAGCCGGCGCAAGTTACGAAAAGCAGCTGGAGGATCTGGATGCGTGGGCCGCTCAGTCCCTGGCTGACATTCCGCGCGAGGATCGCGTTTTGTTCACCTCCCACGATGCCTTCGGCTACTTCGCTGATGCCTACGATGTCACCTTCATCGGTTCTGCATTGAGTGATTTCAACAACCAGCAAGACGCCACCGCCTCCCATATCGATGAGGCAGCACGCACCGTGCGCGAATCCGGTGCTAAGGCCATCTTCGCGGAGAACTCCAATAACTCGAAGTCCATCGAGGCTATCGCACGAGCCGCTGGCGTGAAAGCCATTACCGCTGAGGACGCCCTCTACGGAGACTCCTTGGGCATTCCAGGCAGTGCGGGCGAGACCTACATCGGCTCCCTCATCCACAACGTTTCCACCCTGGTCACCGCCTGGGGCGGAAAGCCGGCTGAACTGCCAGAATCCCTATCCGAGTTCGACTCCGCTCTCGCCCACTAATGGATTCCATACTGAGGCTTCACAACGCCTCCTGTTCCTATGGTTCTGTACAGATCCTCAGCGGGGTCAACCTCGACGTGAAGAAGGGGCAGGCAGTTGCGCTCTTAGGTGCCAATGGCGCGGGAAAATCCACCCTGTTTAAATCGATTGTCGGTCTGGCTTCACTCCATGGACTTGAAACTCCTCGTCCGCGTTTGGGTTATGTGCCTCAACACCAAGACACCGACCCCACCTTCCCCGTCACCGCGTATCACGTGGTGGAGATGGGGATACTCAGAAACGCTACCTGGTGGCAGCGCGCGCTATCCATGCGCAGCTTCCGGCCCCGGATCATAGAAGCACTCGAAGAGGTCGGCCTAGCGGATATCGCAACCACGCGCTTTGGTGAGCTCTCCGGCGGTCAGCGCCAACGCGTCCTCATCGCCCGCGCGCTGGTATCGGATCCGCAACTGCTGCTTCTCGATGAGCCTTTCAACGGCCTCGACCAGACCAGCCGCCGGGTATTGCTCGACACCATCACGAGGTTGAAAAAGCGCGGCGTAGCCTTGCTCATTTCCACGCACGATCCTATTTTGGCTCAGCGCACCTGCGACTGGGCTGGGCTCATTGCTGATGGCACGCTCACCCGCATGAACACCGAGGACGCCGTGGAGCGCTATGCCCAGGCCACGACCTTCCTGCGCGAGGAGATACGGCCATGATGCTGTTGCTCACCGCTCCTTATCTCCAGCGTGCGCTCGTTTTCCTCCTTATCTTGGCGATCGCAGGTGCAGTGGTCAGTGCAGTGGTCAACCTGCGTCGTATGGAGTTCACTGTCGAAGCCACCGTCCACTCGGTCTTCCCCGGAATCGTCGTCGGCCTTGCCGTCGGCGGTATTGCCGGTATTCTGCCTGGTGCGGCGCTAGTGGGAGCGATAACCGTGGCCGTTTTTGTGGCACTGAATACGCGTCAGCGTAGTACCTCCGATGCCGGCACAGCGGTAGTGCTGACATCCATGTATGGGCTCGGCGTGGTGATCAGCCTGCGCCACGGTGATACATCCGGGCAACTCGAGGCCCTCATGTTTGGCCGCTTGCTTGACCTTACGGCGGCACGCCTCTACCCCGCCGCGGCCTTTTGCATTCTTGCCGCAGTGGTTCTGGCAGTGACGTGGCGCTACCAGGTCGCCGTGGCTTTCGACCCCGTTGCGGCTGCTGCCCACGGCATTCCGGTCACCGCGGTCACGGTGGCAGCACACGCGGCCGTGGCCATGGTGGTGGTCGCGGCGTCGGCAGCCGTGGGCGTCTTGCTGGTCTTAAGCTTCCTCGTTGTTCCCGGTCTTGCGGCGCGGCTTCTGGCCCGCGGCCCCGGCAGCATGTGCCTGGCCGCTGCCGTGCTCTCAGTTGTAGCGGTGCTAGCCGGCTCTATAGCGATGCTCACGCAGACGTCCCACCAGCTCTCCCCGCAGGCCATGGTGAGCCTCGCTTTAACGCTCACCCTGATTCCTGCGCTGATTGTGCAGAGGAGGGTGCGATGAAACTAGCAGATCCCAGCATCCTCGTATTACCTGCAGCCGAAGCCATCGCCGTGGGTGTGCTGGCTGGGCTTGTGGGTGCCTTCGTCGTGCTCAGCCGCCGGGTTTTTTTCGCCGAGAGTCTCTCGCACGGCATCTTTCCCGGCGCGGTACTGGGCGTCGTGGGCGCCACTGCCTGTGGAATACACGCCACCTCCGGCCTGATGGTGGGTGCTGCGCTGGGGTGTATCCCACTCATTGTGCTCACGCGCTTCCTGGGCGGGGTGCGCGGCGTCAGCTCCTCCGCCGCGGCGGGTGTCACGTTGACCGTGGGCTATGCCTTGGGCATTGTCCTGCTTCGGTGGTTCCAGCCACTGCCTATTCGCGTGGATACCTTCTTGGTCGGTTCTCTGACCACGGTGGATTCCCGTGATGTCATGGTGGCTGTAGCGCTAGTTATTGCATGCCTGGTTATCCTGGTGCCGTTACGGCGCCAGCTCATCGCCACCGCCTTCGACAGGGATTCGGTCCGTGCTTCGGGCGGGCCAGCGCAGCTGTGCGAATACCTCGTACTCGGTGCGGCTACGGCGACCATGGTAGTGCTCGTCCCCGCGGTGGGAACCATCCTATCCCTCGCCTTGCTGGTCGCGCCGGCGGCGGGACTGCGTTGTTGGGTCTCCAGCCCCGGACACCTTCTGGTCGGCTCAACGCTGGTGGGGGTTGTACTTGCTACGGGCGGTCTGGCAGCGGCAGTCATCCTAGATCTCTCTGCGGGCGGCACCATCGCCGTATTGGCGGGCGTGTTCTACGTGGGAAGTACCGTGTGCCGGGCGCTACGCTAACTACCTGTGACTCACATCCTCTCTCCGTTACCTGTCGATCCGCGTGACCCCGCTGCCATCCTCGAAGATTTGGAGGCTGCTATCGCGGGGCAAGCAACCTTATTGCCACTTCCGGCGGATGACTTAACCCGCGCGCAGCTACTGCGTAACCACATGCGGGCGGGCGAGGCCATCGATTCCTCCATCGCGCTCGTCGTGGCAACCTCTGGGTCCACGGGCACGCCGAAGGGTGCGCAACTTAGCGCTGCCAACCTAGTCTCGAGTGCGGACGCTACGCATCGCGCACTAGGCGGCACTGGCCAATGGCTGCTGGCCATGCCGGCTTCTCACATCGCGGGTATCCAAGTTCTCGTGCGCTCGCTCGTCGCGGGGGTGGAACCGCTGTGCTTGGACCTCTCACACGGCTTTAATATCGGTGATTTCGCGTCTGCTGCACACGAGCTTCACGCGACTGGGGATCGCTCCTACACTGCGCTGACCCCGATGCAGCTGGCCAAGGCCATGGATTCGCTAGAGGGAATCGAGGCCCTGCGCACCTTTGATGCCATCCTCGTCGGGGGCGCTGCCACCCACCCGCAGCTGCTGAATTCGGCAAAGAAGCTGCGCATCAGCATCGTCACTACGTATGGATCCTCGGAAACCGCCGGGGGCTGCGTCTATAACGGTGAACCCCTGGATAGCGCGCGCGTGCGCATCGGCGAGAACGGCCGCATTTACCTCGGCGGGCCCATGATTGCGCAGGGCTACCGCAACGTGGACTCGGATGCTTTCATGGTCGATGAATCCGGCACTTCCTGGTTCGCCACCTCCGACACCGGCGCGCTTATCGACGGCCACCTCACCGTCACTGGGCGCCTCGACAACATCCTGAACACCGGCGGGCTCAAGCTGCACCCGGAGCAACTAGAGCAGCACATTTTGCGCGTCCCTGGCGTAGAGGCAGCCTGTGTGGTGGGAATCCCAGACCCGCGCCTGGGCCAGATGGTGGTCGCTGCCTATAGCGGCTGGGCCTCGCGTACCGACATTCTTGAGGCCCTCGATGATCTCCCCCGCTGGCAGGTGCCGAAGGACCTGCGCCGCCTGGATGCGCTTCCCACCATTGGCCCCGGCAAACTGGACCGCCAGGCTGTGGCCGAGTTGTTTGCCTAGGCCGGGTGTGCCGGGCGGACGGTGACATCCCGTGCGGCAACCTCCGCGAGGGAAAACTCATTAGCGCCGTGGCGGACCTCCACCAAGCCCGCTATGCGCGCAGCAACGACGACCTCATCGCCCACGCCAATACCGCACCGATCGAGGTAGCGCAGAAGTTCAGAATCTTCATCGCAGACACGCTGGATGATCAGGGGGACGTCGACAGGCGCGCTATCAAGGGTGCCGCCCTCCAACACGTCGATGACTCCCTGTGCATCCGGAATAGGATCGCCGTGCGGATCGCGGGTGGGCAAACCCAGGTGTGCGTCGAGGCGCTCGATGAAGCGATCGGAGCAGGCATGCTCCAGCAGGTCCGCATCCGCGTGAACCTCATCCCAGGTATAGCCCAACTCCTGTACGAGGAAGGTCTCGAGCAAGCGGTGACGGCGAACCATCCCCATGGCCAGAGCCTTGCCTTCTTTGGTCAGGCTCACCCCGGCGTAGCGCTCATGATGAACCAACCCCTGGGCGGCAAGGCGCTTAATAGCTTCGGAGGCAGTGGGCACCTTCTGGCCCGTGCGCTGCGCAATCTGCTTGAGCGGAACCGCCTGCCCGCCTAGGTGCTCGGAAAGATCCCACACCACCTTGAGGTAGTCCTGGGTCCGTTCAGGCAGGTCGTGGAGATGCATGGCCACCATTCTATCCGGCCCCTAAAACCGCGTGGCACAATACTAGCTATGCCGAATTCTGCCTATACTGCCACTCCTGCCGATTGGCTCCAGGGTGCTCGCCCGCACACCTGGGCCAACGCCTTCGCCCCCGTGATTGCTGGTACCGGTGCCGCCGCGGCGGCGCACGGCCTGCACTGGGGCCGAGCGTTGCTGGCGCTCATCGTGGCCTGGGCGCTTATCATCGGCGTGAACTACGCCAACGACTACTCCGATGGTATCCGCGGCACCGACGATGACCGCACCGGCCCCCAGCGCCTGACCGGCGGCGGGCTGGCCAAACCGCAGCACGTCAAGTTCGCGGCCTTCGCCTCCTTTGGCGTGGCGGCTATCGCCGGCATCTCCCTGTCATTGGCCGCAAATGCTGCCTGGTTCATCCTCGTCGGCGCCGTGTGCATCGCCGGCGCATGGTTCTACACCGGCGGTAAGAACCCGTACGGCTACCGTGGGCTGGGCGAGGTTGCCATCTTCATCTTCTTCGGCCTCGTCGCGGTCCTCGGCACCGAGTACACGCAGGCCGGCCGCATCACGTGGACGGGCCTTGCCTTGGCCGTGGGCATCGGCGGTATGAGTGCCGCGGTAAACCTGGCCAACAACATCCGCGACATCCCCTCCGATGAGGCCACCGGCAAGATCACTCTGGCCGTGCGGCTGGGCGATAAGAAGTCCCGCACGCTGTTCATGAGCCTGCTTTTACTCCCGGTGTTGCTCACCGTGGGCTTGGCCTTCGACTCTTGGGCGGCGTTGACCTCCCTGCTCTACTTCCCCCTCGCGCTGGGCGCTATCCGCACCGTCAACCGCGGTGCGCGCGGACCCAAACTCATCCCGGTGCTCGGAATGACTGGCCGCGCGATGCTGGTGTGGGCGGTTGTCAACGCAGTAGCGCTGGCTTTGGTTTAGCCTCTGATTTAGCGGCCGGCCAGCTCCTCCTGGACCCACTTCTTGTGGGCCTTGCGCTGCGCGGAGTACTCCGCCAGGGATTGGGTTGCTTCCACGCGCCACGTGGAAAAGAGCAGCATGGACAGTGGCAGCGCCACGAACAACGCCAGCAGCGCGGAAACCAGCAGCGGAAAAGTCTGGAGCACCGCCATCGCCAGTAGCTGAATCACCACGGTCAACACGATAAACAGCACCACGCGGGCCGCGCCATACTTCCACAAAGCGACGCGGGAGCGGCGCTTGAGCGCAGGGTCCGGCTGGGGAGGCTCGGGGTTCTGGGAGGCGTTGGTGGTGTTTTCTGTCTGGCTCATAATTCTCACTTTTGCTTCGCGGGCATTCCGTAGAATACAACGCATGGGTCGATTGATACTACTACTCTTGTTTGTCCTCGCGGCAGTCCTCGTCTGGAAGGCTTTTGGTCCGTCGAGTTGGAATAAGAAGGTGCAGCAGGCGCAGCAGCCGCAGCGCCCGGCAATCAAGGGCCCCGATGATGACGAGGAATTCTTGTGGAACCTGGAGAAGCAGCGCTTCAAGGAGCGCCGCGCCAAGGAGCGGGAGGCCCAGCGCAAAGAGGAAGAACGCCGGCGGCGCTCACAGGGGCAGCAGGAGCCCAAGGCCCCCGAGGACAAGGACGTTGAAGGCAAAGACTCTAAGGGGAAAGAAGCCTAGTCCTTCGGCACGAAGGTCATCTCGAGGCCGAGGGCCTCCGCCACCGCAACGACCTTTTCCCAGCGCACGCCAGAGCCGCCGTGCTCAATAGTATGCAGCGTGGAGCGCGAAATCCCGGCCTTCCCAGCCAGGTCCTGTTGCAGGATGCCCAGCTCGCGGCGACGCTGCGCAAAGCCCTCACCCAGGGCGATGAGCTGAGGGTTATCGCCCGCCGGTTTGCCGGGCTTGTGCCGTGGCTTATGGATATCCGTCATTTAGTTCAGTCCCGCGTAGGAGTGCAGGCCGGAGACAACCATGTTGATGAAGAACAGGTTGAACACCATGAGCAGCATCGCCGCGATGTTGATATACGGCGCGGCCTTGCGGAAAGCTGGGGTGGCGCGGGCGTGCAGGTAGGCCGCGTAGAGGATCCAGGTGGCGAAGGACACGGTCTCCTTCGGATCCCAACCCCAGTAGCGGCCCCACGCGGACTCGGCCCAAATAGCACCCAGCACAATGCCCAAGCCCAAGGTCGGCAGCGCCACCACGCCCAGGCGGTAGGCCAGGCGGTCAAGCTTCTTAGCTGAAGGAAGCGGGCGGGCAAGCGCGCCGAAGAAACCGGATTCAACGCCTTTAGGCTGGAACTCGCGCAGCACGCTGAGCAAAGAAGCAATACCGGAGACCACGCCGATGGATGCGCCCAGCGAAACCACGGTGACGTGGATGGGCAGCCAGTGTGACTGGAGCGCCGGAACCACCGGAGCGGATTCCGCATAGAGCTTGGTGGAGCCGTAGAACATCAGCGCCAGGATTGGCGTGAGCAGCCACGGCCACAGGGTGCGCCACTCCTTGCGCTGCATGGCAATGGTCGCCACCACCATGGCGCCGGCGGTCACCATGAGCATGTACTCGTAGAGGTTGCCAAACGGGAAGCGGCCGGTAGCCAAACCACGCAGCACGATGGCCGCCAGGTGCAGGGCGATGCCCAGCCACAGCAGCATCTGCGTCATGCCGCCGAGCTTGTCGGCGTTCTCCTGCTTCTTCGCCAAATCATCGTCTGCGGTGCTGGACACTGGGGGAACGTCGCCAAGCACGGCGCCATCTGCCGAAGCCCCCACGGTGGCGAGCTCACGCTGCTGCGGTGCAGCTGCGGTACGGACGCGCATGGCCTCAATGATGCTCTGCATCCGGCCGTAGTACACCAGGGACAGCACCAAGGCGAGCGCATATACGACGAACGCGGTTTGCACCGCGATGTCTGAGAAGTTGGACAGATTCTGATCAACCTGCATGAGTGGGAAACCTTGCCTTCACAATCGTGCCTACCCCGTGCGCCACGCACGAGGCTGCATGAACGGAGAGATTTATGGTGTCCATAAGGCTACCCCCTTTTCCCAGCTGTATCCAACTTTTGAAGGATACGGTCCGCGCCTTTAGTCGGCGGAGTAGAGTTCGTCCTCCTCCACGTCATCGGGATCCGGCAATTCCAAAAGCTCGCGGTGCAGCTTGTGGAACTCCTCGGACCAGCCCGCGCGGTCGGTGCGGGCAAGCCCGCCCATCTCAATGTCGGTGCCGCCGTTGGCACCCGGGCGGATGCGCACCCAGACGCGGCGGCGCTTAATCACCAGCGAGCCGACCAGGGATACCAGCATGACCAGCGCGGACACCAGAACCCAGCTTTGGAAGGGATCATAGGAAACCTGGTAGTTCGCAAACTCGGAGGCACCGTCGAAGGTGACCTTGGTGCCGTCGTCCAGCGTGACCGATTCACCTTGGGTCAGGTTGACGCGGTCGATCTTTTGCAGCTGGCCCGAGTGGACCAGGCTGGAATCGAGGGAGAAGAAGGACTGCGGTGTACCCGTATCCAGGCCGGCATCGCCGCGATAGATATCGATGGCCACCGCTGGGTCCAGCATCGCCGGGTAGGAAGATTGCAGCAGCTTGCCGTTCTCACCGGACCACTCGGCGGTCGGCGCAAAGAGGCCCTGGATGGCGATCTGGTTCTGGCGGCGCTCAAACAGGTCCGGGTACATGCCCGACGGCGGGTCGAAACGCATCACGCCCGAGGAGAGGAAGAACGTGGTGTCATTGGGCTGGAATTGGATGGTCTGCGTGCGCTTTTCACCGTTGGGCCACTCCACCGTCATCGTCGGCGCAAAGCCGTGACCCTGCAGGTAAACGCGGTTGCTCTCAATACGCAGCGGATGGTTGACCTGCAGCTGGTAGTCCTCCCAGGTCTCCGGGTCCGTGAAGATATCATCGCCAGCGGCATAGGACACATCGGAGGTGAACATCTCCGCCTGGCCATTGGGCAGGTAGTCCGCGGTGAAGTCATGGGCCTTAAAGCAGAAGGGGTGGAGACCCGTGCCGTCGAAAAGCGGGCCGGCGCGGAAGGAGTCATAGACGGAGGTTGAGGTATTACAGAACTCCGTGGACTGCGGCTGCTCCTGGGTCTGACCCTGGGAGTTCTTCTCCGTCACCACGATGACCTGGCCCTCATAATGCACCAAGCGCCCGGCTGCCATGGTGAGCAGGATGGCCACGAGCGCGATGTGGAAGATGAGGTTGCACAGCTCACGGGCATAGCCGCGCTCCGCCGAGAAGGACTGGGCACCCGCGCGGTCCTTCTCCGGGGAAACCTCGCTTACGCGCCACTTCTTCAGCATGGTCTTGGTTGCCGCGGCGATCTCCTCCGGGGACTTTTCCGAATGCCCGGTGGCATTGAGCGGCATCTTTTCCAGATACTTCGGCGCGCGCGTCGGCGGTGTGCGGTAGGCCTTGTAGTGATCCCAGGAGCGCGGGATGATGCAGCCCACCAGAGAAATCATGAGCAGGACGTAGATGGCCTGGAACCAGACGGAGGAGAAGACGTCGAAAAGCTGCAGCTTGTCGTAGATTTCCGCAACCTTGCCGTTGGTCTCAATGAAGTCATTGACGTTGGATTCATTGAGCGAGCGCTGCGGCAGAAGTGAACCCGGAATGGCGGCGATGGCCAGCAGGAAGAGCAGCGCCAGCGCGGTGCGCATGCTGGTCAGCCAGTGCCAGGCCTTGCGGATATATCTCACGAAAAATCTCCTTTACAGCAGCGTCGCGCCATAGGACACGGTCCATTGGCGGATGGCGTTGATGAAATCTCCCCACAGCCCGGTCAACAGGGCTAGACCAACGAGGATCATGGCGATGCCCCCGGCAATCTGGATGGCGCGGGAGTGCGTGCGCATCCACGAAATGGTGCGCATGACCTTAACAGAGCCCAGTGCCACGAGCAGGAAGGGCAGGCCCAGGCCCAGGCAGTAGCCGATGATGAGGATGGTGCCGCGCAGCGCGGTGCTTCCCTCGGTGCCGACGGAGACGGACATGATGGCAGCCAGCGTGGGGCCTAGGCACGGGGTCCAGCCCAGGGCGAAAACCCCGCCGAGCAGCGGCGCGCCCAGCCACGTGGTCCAGCGCCGCGGCGCCATGCGCGTGTCCTTCTGCAGTACCGGCACCACGCCCATGAACACCACACCCATGAGGATGGTGATGATGCCGCCGGCGCGCATGAGAGTATCCGCGTTGAGTCTGAGCGCCGAAATGGCGCCGAAAACCGAGACCGTGGCCAGCACGAACACGACGGTAAAGCCCAGCACGAATAGTGCTGCGGCACCGACGACGGCCCAACGCCGGCGCTTGCCGACGCCCACCCCCAGCTCCTCGTCATAGCTCACCTCACCGCCGACCACGGAGGCGAGGTAAGAGATATAGCCAGGAACCAGTGGAACCACACACGGTGAGGCGAAAGAAACCAATCCGGCCACGGCCGCGGCGAGCACTCCGACCAGGAGCGGGCCGGACACGGCGGCATCGGCAAAGCTTTGCCCCATACCGTCAGCGGCAAGGATCACTGTTCTTTCTCCAGTTCGTCGACGACCTCGAGGACATCCTTCTCCGTAATCTCGGTCAGGAAGACCGCGGCGGGGCGGTGCTGCTTATCCAGCACGATGGTGGTGGGCACCACGGAGGTGGGCACGCCGCCGAGGGCCGCGGCCGTCTTGAAGGGCGGATCGTAGATGGAGGGGTACTCTAGGCCGTTATCGGCCATAAAGTCCCGGGAAATCTCCGGGTTGAAGTCCTTGACGTTAATACCCAGTACGGTGCCTACCTTGCGCTTTTGCAGCTCCGCGTGGATGGCCTGGAGGTCATCCGATTCGGAGCGGCACGGCGCGCACCACTGACCCCAGGAGTTGAGGACGACGATCTGGTCTTTGAAATCCGAGAGCTTGATCGTCGTGGACTCATCCCGCAGGTCCTCACCGGAGAAATCCTTGAGTGGCTTGCGGTCCTCCTCCGCATAGCGGATGGTGGTCTGCCCGCCGGGCGAGATGAACTCGAAGGTGCCGCCGGAAGCCACGGCGTTCTGCGCGTTTTCCTCGCTTTGCGAGCAGCCAGCCAAGGCAAACACAGCAAGGACACCGGCCGCGGCGGCGCGGATAGTTCTGCGTCCCATTAGATGTCCTGCGCCGGTTCGGAGTAGAAGATATCGATGATCTCGCGGTCGCGGTAGACCAGCGAAGTCACCGAAGCCAGCGCGCACGTGCGGTCCCACGGCGCGTGGGCCAGGCGCTTACCCAACACGGTGCGCTGCACCATGACGATGGGCAGCTGATGGGAAACCACGATGGCCTCGTGCCCCTCGGCCTTGACGCGGGCGCGCTCGGCGGCGTCCATCATGCGCGCGGCGATCTCCTCGAAAGGCTCGCCCCACGAGGGCTCAAGCGGGTTGACCATGAGCGGCCAGCGCTGCGGGTTCCACAGCTGCGAATTCCAGCCCTTGGTGCGCAGGCCCTCGAAGCGGTTGCCGGACTCGATGACGCCCTTGTCGACGTCCACCTCCAAGCCCGTCACCTGTGCAATCGGCAGCGCGGTTTCCTGCGCGCGCTGCAGCGGCGAGGCCGCCAGGTAGGTCACGTCATGGCCTTCGAAGGCTTTTGCCGTGCGGGCGGCCATCGAGTGCCCACGGGAGGACAAGTGATAGCCCGGGATGCGCCCGTAGAGGATCTTATCCGGGTTATAAACCTCGCCGTGGCGGACGAAGTGGACGATGGTGGTGGACATATACCTGTGTCTATCCCCTCAAATGGTTGGTTTACTGCGGGCGCTGCGCGCTGGCGGCGGCCTGGGCGGCAGGCTTGAGAGCTGCCTCGATTACCTCAAAATCATTGTCCGTGAGCGCATCAGACACAAACCAGGTCTCGAAGGCTGACGGCGGAACGTACACGCCGCCTTCCAGCAGTGCGTGGAAGAAGGGTGCGAAGCGCCAGGTATCGGCGGCTTGCATATCGGCGAAGTTGCGGCCCTGGCCCTCGGCGAAGCGGATGGAGAACATCGTCTCCGCGCGCTGGATGTGGTGTGCCACTCCGGCGGCGCTCAGTGCCTCGGTGATGAGACCGGTCAGGCGATCCGCATTGGAGTGCAGGCGCGGGTACAGCTCTTCGTTGGCCAGCTCCAGGGAAGCCAGACCGGAGGCCATCGCCACCGGGTTACCGGACAGCGTGCCCGCCTGGTAGACGGGGCCAGCGGGGGCGAGGGAAGCCATGACGTCGGCGCGGCCGCCGAAGGCAGCTGCGGGCAGGCCACCGGAGACCACCTTGCCGAAGGTCACCAGGTCACCCGCTACCCCATCGACGCCGAACCAGCCCTTGTAGGAGGTGCGGAAACCGGTCATGACCTCGTCGAGGATGAGTAGGGCGCCGTCGGCATGCGCGATCTCCTTGAGCGCCGCGTTGAAGCCCTCCTCCGGGGCCACGGTGCCCATGTTGCCCGCCGCGGCTTCGGCGATGATGCAGGCGATCTCTCCCGGATGCGCGGCGAAGGCCTCGCGGACGGCGTCGAGATCGTTATAAGGAACGACGATGGTGTCCGCGGCCGAGGCACCCGTGACACCCGGGGAATCCGGGAGCGCGAAGGTGGCCACGCCGGAGCCAGCCGACGCCAACAGCGCATCCACGTGGCCGTGGTAGCAGCCCTCAAACTTCAGGACCTTGGCGCGGCCGGTGAAACCGCGGGCCAGCCGCACGGCGGACATGGTGGCCTCGGTACCGGAGTTGACCAGGCGTACCTGCTCCACGGCTGTGCGCTTGACGATGTGCTCCGCCAGCAGCGTCTCGCCCTCGGTGGGCGCGCCGAAAGACAGACCGTCGGCAGCCGCCTTCTGGACTGCCTCCACGATGGCCGGGTGGGCGTTACCGTGGATCATCGGGCCATAGGAACTAACCAGGTCGACGTACTCGTTGCCGTCGATGTCCCAGAGGCGCGAGCCCTCACCGCGCGCGATAACGCGGGCTTGGCCACCCACGGATCCGAAGGCGCGGACCGGGGAATTCACGCCACCCGGGGTGACCTTCGTGGCGCGCTCAAACCACTCGGCGGACTGGGACGTATTCTGCTGATTTCGCTGGCTGGAGTTAGGCATAGCCCACATTGTATCGGTTTTAGCCCTATACAAAAGTTTGAGTCCCCTTGTGTCCTTCCGTCTCCCCTCCACTGCCTCCTAAGCGGCAGCAATCGCTCGCGCTGCGAGCCCGCTACTGTGGCGCTATGCTGGCAGCACACTGTTGATTCTGCCTTTCCTTATTTAAGCGCTGGGGTGCGCTGTGGAAAGGCACTACTTAAGGGGGATTCCCATGGCATCGCGCCGTTTTCTTGTCATTCTTGCCTGCCTTCCGCTGTCTGCCTGCGCTGCCACGCACGCAGAAACTACTCCGCGAACCGAACCCAGCCCTACCACCTCGGCCCAACCAACGTCCTGGCAGCCGAATGCCCTGCCCCAGCCGGTCAACCGCTTTGGCGACACCACCTCCATTTCTCCCGCTCCGGCCGAACCGGAATCTGAAACCGAGGCGCCCACGCCCATCCCCACGACCGTCGAGGCCCCAGCGCCGCGCGTCGAGGTAGAAACCGTCACCCTCCCCGCCCCCGCACCAGCACCCCGTCCGGCCCCACCGCAGCGGCCCAAGCCCAAGCTGGAACTGCCTGAGCCCCCGCGGGTGCCCACGTCCATCCCCATTCCGCCAGAAGTCCAAGCCAGCCTCGACCACATACCGACGCTTCCCCCGCTGCCGCGCGCGGAGGATATACGCATCGATGTGCCCTTCTAAAAGGCCGATGCCAAGTACGTTTCGATCAAATAGTGACAGAAAACCGCCCATTTTCGGACCCTTAGTTGATCGAAACGTCACCAGTCCTCATGGCCTCACACCATCTAAGGGTAGACCCTGATCTACCTCCTATATTCCCCCGCTGTACATGACAGGAAGCATAGCCAAGAGTTAACCTGAACTCGATTTTCAATGACGGCGTTTACCTGACAGTAAGGGACTCATGAACAAGAAAGCTCTCGGCATCACCGCCGGCGCTATCGCTGCGGTTCTCCTCGCAGGCGGTGGTGGAATGTACGCACTGACCAGCGGCTCCTCCGACATTCAGCTCACCGCTAGCGATGTCACGACAACCGCCAAGGAAGACCTCATCAGTTCCGTCTCCGCCACCGGCACCGTCGCCGCCGAGCGCGAGATTTCTCTGACGACCTCGCTGACCGGACCCATCCAGTCCCTAGACGCGAAGGTGGGTGACCGCGTCGAGGCCCAACAGCTGCTCGGCCGCATGGACACCACCGAAACCGAGCGTGAGCTCGAAGCCCAGCGCACCTCCCAAGAGGCAGGCAAGCTCGAGGCCGTCCACCAAATCGAGGACGCCCAACTCCAGCTGCGCCAGCTTCAAGATTCCCTCGACCAAGGCCTCAACCCGGAGGTCAATAGCGCCCAGTCCGCAGTGAACTCGGCGCAGACCGAGTACGCCGAGGCGCAGCGCAAGCTCGACGATGCCCTCGCCACCAAGGGCGACCGCCCCGAGGTTGCCGAAGCCCGCGCGGCCGTCGAGCAGGCGCGCTCCGGGGTGCGCGATGCCGAGTCCAAGTCCTTCCAGTCCGCGCTGGCCTCCATCGGCACCGCCACCGAGGACCCTTCCGGCATCAACACCGCCAGCGCTTTCTTAAGCTACCTCGATTCCGATGAAGCCGTGCAAGACTCCGAGCGCCAATTGAAGGAATCCGAGGAATCCTATGGCCGCCTCCTCCGCGGCATCGACCGCGAGCTCGGCGAACAGCAGCGCGCCACCGCCGCTTCCTACCAAGCCGTCTCCGATGCCGAGCGCGCACTGCAGGCCAGCAACCTGGCCATCGAACACCAAATCGCCTCCCAGTCCCAAGCGGTGAACCATGCGGTGGAGACGGCGGCGTCGGCAAGCGCCAGCAACGCCAAGGAGAATGGGCCTCTGGAGTACACGCTCTCCCAGGCCGACCTGCGCTCCCCACTGGCTGGCGTTGTCACCTCCGTCAGCGGTGAAGCCGGCATGCCCGCCGAAGGCCCCATCCTCACGGTGGCGGATGATTCCTCGCTGTTGGTGAAGTCCACGGTCAAGGAGGGTGATATCGCCCGCATCAAGGTCGGCGACGAAGTCACGTTCACCTCGCCTTCCAGCCCCGGCAAGGAGTACAAAGGCAAGGTCACCTTCATCTCCCCCACGGCCGAACAACCTGAGGTAGAAGCCGGTGCAGGTGGCGGCTCCGGCAAACCATCTGGTTCCACTAAGCCTGAGTTCCCCGTGCACATCCGCGTCGATGGCAACCGCGAGGGCCTGCGCCTTGGTTCCACCACGAAGGTGAAGATCATTACGGAGAAGGACAAGAACGCCATCACCGTGCCGCTCTCCGCCATCTATGAAGAAGGTGGCAAGAAGAACGTCCTGGTCATCGACAACGGAACGATCCAGGCGCGCGAGGTGAAGATCGCAAGTGAATCTGATTTCTCCGCCGCCATCGCCTCCGGCCTCAAGGAAGGCGAGACCGTCATCAGCCAGGCGGATACGCACAAGGACATGGTCGGCATGTCCGCCTCCGTCGATGGTTCCGATGATGCGGAAGAGAACGCATGAGCCGCCTCATTGAGATGCGGGGAATTGTCAAACGCTTCAACGAGGGCCTCGACAGCGAGCTGACCGTCATCCCCGGCCTCGACTTCAACGTGGAGGAGGGCGAGTTCGTGGCCGTCGTGGGCCAGTCCGGCTCCGGCAAGTCAACGCTCATGAACATCATCGGCTTGCTCGACCGCCCCACCGCCGGCGAGTACCAGCTGGCTGGGGTGGATGCGCTGGCGCTTGGCGACGACAAACTGGCCTCCTTCCGCGGCCAAAAAATCGGTTTCATCTTCCAGAATTTCAACCTGATCGGCCGCATGTCCGCGCTGAAGAACGTGGAGATGCCCATGGTCTATGCGGGTGTTTCGGCTCACGAGCGCACCCAGCGCGCAGAGAACCTTTTGGAGATGGTCGGCATGGCCGACCGCATGAACCACCTGCCCAACGAGCTCTCCGGCGGCCAAAAGCAGCGCGTGGCGGTCGCCCGCGCACTGGCCAACCAGCCGGATATTCTGCTGGCGGACGAGCCCACCGGCGCACTGGATTCCCAGACCGGCCGCATGGTCATGGACCTCTTCCACGAACTGCACCGCACGCATGGAAAAACCATCTTGTTCATCACCCACAACCCGGAATTGGCTGATGAATGCAGCCGCACCGTCACGATGAAGGACGGTGTGCTGTCATGAATTTCGCTGAATCCACAAAGATGGCGCTGACCAGCCTGCGCACCAACAAGATGCGCTCGGCGCTGACTCTCTTGGGCGTCATTATCGGCATCGCCGCGGTCATCGCCATCGTCACGCTCGGCCACTCCTTGCAGTCCTCCGTGCAGAAGGACTTAGACAAGGTCGGCGCGAACAACTTCACCGTCCAGGTCAAGGAGCGTCCTGAGGAGGGCGAAGAAGAAGAGGCTGATGATCCTTTCATGGGCGGTGGCTTCGTCGAAGACGAATCCTCCATGCTCACCCCTGACATGCTGGACCGCGCCAAGGAGGTCTTGGGAGATCAGATCGCCGGCATCAATATCGGCGAATACAGCTCTTATTCCGGCGCCCTCGTGGTCGAGGGCGAATCCGGGGAGGAGACCGCCAACCTCCTGGTCCGCCCGACCAACCCTGACTATGTCTCAGGCTCGTCCTATTCCATCGTGGCCGGGCGCTTCCTCAGCGAGGATGATATCGATTCCAGCCGGGCAGTGACCATGCTGGATAAGGAAACCGCCACCAAGCTTTTCGGCGCTCCTGAAGACGCCATTGGCCAATACGTGAGCTTTGAAAGCCAGGAGGCCTCCCCGATCGAGCTCGCCGTCATCGGTGTTTTTGAGGAACCGCAAACCGGGCCTTTGGTGGGCGGTGGCCCCAGCCAAACCGCCTTCGTTCCCTACCCGCTCGAGGCCGAGTTCTCCGATTCCCCGGGTGCTGGCACCGCCTTCAGCGAGGTCACCGTTCGCGGCAACCCGGACTTGGATAAGGCCGCGGTGGCTAGCAACCTGCAGCGCGTCTTCGATAGCTACTACAAAGACAACCCCGACTACATGGTCAAGGTATCTGACTTCAGCGATGACCTCGCGTCCTTGAACCAGATCTTCACCACGATGAGCCTGGTACTCGCGGCCATCGGCGGCATCTCGCTGCTCGTCGGCGGCATCGGCGTGATGAACATTATGCTCATCACCGTTACCGAGCGCACCCGCGAGATTGGCATCCGCAAGGCGCTTGGCGCACGCCGCCGTGATATCCGCATCCAGTTCATCACGGAGGCCATCGTGGTCTGCCTCATCGGTGGTCTCATCGGCATCGCCATCGGCACCGCCGCTGGCATGGCGGGCGCGGCCGCCATCGGCTCACTCGTAGCACCGCCGCTGTGGGCGGTCATCCTCTCGCTGCTCTTCTCGCTGGCTATTGGCCTCTTCTTCGGCTACTACCCCGCAGGCAAGGCCGCGAAGCTGGACCCGATTGAGGCGCTGCGTTACGAATAGCGACGCGTTCAACCGAACCGGAACAAAAAGATAGCCCCAGCATCGCTGGGGCTAGAGCCTATTTGCCTTGCGGCTTGATATCCAGAAATCTACTATGCAAGCACATAGACGTCTACTCACCGATCTATCGATTCTCCTTCGTCGTGTGAAACGACGACGCCTCCTAGTGCACCACCTTCAGGCCCACGATCCCACCAATGATCATGGCGAGGAAGAGCACCTTCCACACCGTGGCCGCCTCGTGCCCGGCGGCGAAGGAATAGATGACGGTGACAACCGCGCCCACGCCGGCCCACACTGCGTAGGCCGTGCCCACGGGGATGGACTTCATGGCCCAGCCCAACCCGCCCATGGAAATGGCGCAGGCAACGAAAAAGACCACCGAGGGCCACAGCCGGCTAAAGCCCTCCGACTTATCCAGCGCCACCGCCCACACAGCCTCGAAGGCACCGGAGAAAATCAACACAAACCACGACATGGCCAGCCCTTTCTGGCCGTCTTGTCGCGTCACCGGGTACGGCTCCCTCGTCCGGGGCTCGCATGAATCGCGGCGAGCCTGCCCACAATAATGGCACACTGGGCGGCATGAAGATTGCATTCCTTGGTACTGGCCGCATGGGCACGGAGCTCGCCCGACACCTCCTCAAGAACCATGAGCTCACCGTTTGGAACCGCACCGCCGAGCGCGCGCAGCCGCTGGTCGATGCCGGCGCGACCCTCGCCGATTCCCCCACCGCCGCTGTGGAGGGCGCAGAGGTCATCATCACCTCACTCTTTGGCCCCGATGACATCCGTGAGCGCGTCATTGACGCCAACCTCATCCCAGAGGGCGTGACCTGGATCGATACCACGACCGTCTCCCCCGATGCCGCCCGCGAATTCGCCGCCGCGGTCGACTCTTATGTCCACGCGCCCGTCGTTGGCTCGCTGGGCCCGGCGCGCGAAGGCAAGCTCGGCGTCTACGTGGGCACGCCTGACGACGACCGCCGTGAGCTCGCCATGACCATCGCCGAGTCCTGGGCCGACGAGAACAAGCTCATCGGTGTGGAGTCCGCCGCCACCGCGGCGATTGGCAAACTCCTGGCCAACCTAGCCCTCGCCGTTACTGCGGAGGGCGTGCTGGAAGCACTGCACCTCGGTGAGTCTGAGGGCCTCGATTCCGAGGTCATCCTCGAGATGCTTGATATCACCGGCTTGGCCTTCATGAAGAACATGAAGGGCCCGTTCATCACCGGCGAGCGCAACACCACTCCGGGTGACTTCACCGTGGACGCCCTGTGCAAGGACGCCAAGCTCATGGAAATGACCGCCAACAAGCCGCTGCCGGCAGTAGCCGCCGCCATCGAGCGCTTTGAGGAGCAGCAGGCCATGGGCCACGGCGACCAGGACTTCTCCTCCATCTTCGTCTTCCGCAACAAAGGCTAGGCCCAAGAGCTAGACGCCCCCGCTTTCCGACGAACTCTCGCTCTACTTCAGCGAAGCACGCCGTACACGAACGATAGCTTCGTCGGCAGATAATGTCCCTGCGGCTATCTCGCGGCCCAGCTGGCGCACGTACTCATCAGTCACATCGTGGCCTGCTAAACGTAACGCAGCATCACTCAACGCTAACGGATCACGGCCGCTACTACTGCTGCTTTCAATTTGAACAGGCTCCGACATTGCTATCCTCCCGAGTTTTCAACTACATTTTCTCTCATTTTAGCAGCTCATGACACCAATCCCAAGGGTGTTTCCCACCTCGAAAAGAACGTTCGGGGCGTGCATTTTGCTAAACTTCATCAATAAGTTTTAACTATTGTCTAGCCGCCCAATGTAAGGAGCTCGCCGCCCAGCAATGCTTTCCATCGACGCCGATTATGGGCATTCCACGCCCCTTGGACATCTTGAGAAAGACTTCGCCCCCGGCCGCATCTATGGCCTCGCTGGGCCCAACGGTTCAGGTAAATCCACGTTGCTAGCCACGCTCGGCGGTGAGCTTGCGCCTCTCGAAGGCTCAGTGGAGTGCGACGGCCATCCCGTCGACACGAAGGAGCAACCGGGTGCTGTGATTACGGTGGCCGAGCCGGTTTTCCTCCCCGACCTCACCGTGGGCGAGCACCTGGACTTGATAGGAAAGGCGGCAGGGGTGGACGTCGCCAAGCTCTGCGAACTCTGGGCGCTCGATCCTCTCCTTCCGCACCCGGCCTCGCGCCTGTCCTCGGGCCAGCGCCAGCGCGTGTTCCTGGCCGCACAGCTGTACCAGCCGGCGCGCGCAGTGCTTATCGACGAGCCCGAGCGCCACCTCGACGCCGCTTGGACCGAGTTCCTCGCAAGCGAATTGCGCTACCTAGCCGACGAGGAGAATCGCTGCATCGTCGTGGCCTCGCATTCCGACACGATCACCCAGGCCTGCGACGAGGTGGTGCAGCTGTGATGCACACGCTATCCCGGCTAGGTGATGGCATCTGGTATCTCATCCTCGCCGGTATCGTCATCGGCTTCGGCTACACAGGATGGCAAGAAGTCAGCGCCGTCGTGCCTATCATCCCGGCGCGCATCACGCTGACTGGTGTCGCTCCTATTGCCGGCATCGTGGGACTGCTCGCTCTCATCGTGTTCGCCGAGACTCTTTATCCCCTACGGGCGCTATCCCGGGAACGTTGGGTGTACGTTGATCGCCCGCGCGGCAAACTCCGCGGTACCGACTGGATCACACTGGCGCAGCTGATCGGCTTCGGGGTATTGGGGCTCGGCATCTGCGTGTCCACCGGGCTATCCCCGTGGTTCGCGCTTGTGGCGCCAGCCCTGCGTTTCGTCGTGGGGTGGCGCTCGTTCACGCTGGCTTCGCTTCTCAGCGCTGGACGCACGCGCCTGGTCGGTGGATCTGGCCTTGGCCTTCTCGATTCGGAGGTCACCTCCGATGCCATTGCGAACCAGTCCGCCTGGATTCCTCGTCGCGCCCATGCGCCCTCCACGTTGACGGGTCTCTTCTTCCGTCGTCTGGGACGACGGTGGTACATCGGCGTCGGTGCGCTCGCAGCCCTCGGCTTGTCGTTGGGGTTCGCCCCACAGCTCGGGGCGCTGGCTATCGTCGGATTCATGTCCGCGTGGAGCATCGTCGGCGCGGCGGTTGGGCGCGCTGCCTCCTTCGGCCGCGTCAGCGACGATGCATGGCCCGACTGGGGCCTTCCCCTTATCGCTTCAGTGGGCACGGCACTCCTTGGTACCGGTGCCCTCCTCTTGGTGTGGAAGCTCTCCGCCATCGCAGTGGCGCTCATCATCGCCGGTCTTAGCTGGGCGTCGTTTAAGCGTTCCCGCCCGGCACAGGTAGACAGCATGTCCATGCTGGACAGCGGCGGCTTCGGTGTCTCCTTCTCCCCCGAGGTGCTGCACTACATTGCCCGCGGCGCCCTCGGTCTTGGTGTGGCGGCCCTTGCGCTGGGGTATTAGCCGGGGCTAGTCTTTCGGGCATGAAGATTTTTTCCTAATTCGACGTCACACTTTTTACGCGACTTACTCGAAGGTGGATTTCTTCATGCCTATTTCTTTTTCTCATCTCACCGTCACCTGGCCCGACGGCACCCCTTGTTTCACGGACGTCACCGGTACGTTTTCCTCCCACTTCACGGGCTTGGTCGGAACGAATGGCTCCGGGAAATCAACGCTAGCCAAGGTCCTTGCAGGCCTTATTGCCCCGAGTTCGGGAACGGTATCCGCGGGTTCAGTCCTCTATGTCGACCAGGATTTAGGCCTCCATACGTCTAGCACCATCGCCGATGTCTTTGGCGCGACCGAAGTCCTCAACGCCATTGCCCGCATTGAGGCTGGCGAATACTCGGAAGAGCTCGCCACCACTGTTGGTGAGCAGTGGGATTTAGCAGAGCGCATCGAAGCGGCTCTCGACGCCGCGAGTATCCCCTTCCCCTTAGAGCGCACTATCGGCACATTGTCGGGTGGTGAAGCGGTGACCGTGGCGCTGACCGCCGCCTTCTTCCACAAGCCGGATTTCCTGATCCTCGACGAGCCCACCAACAACCTGGATTCCTCATCACGCCAGCGCTTACTCGAACTCATTCGCACTGCGCCGATGCCGGTTCTCGTCGTCTCACACGACCGCGAGCTCCTCGAGCACGCCGATAGCATCGCGGAGCTCTACCACGGAACACTTCGCGAGTTCGAGGGAAACTACTCCTCCTACCGCGCAGCGATTGATGCCGAGCAGGATTCCGCGCAGGCCAAGGTCCGAGAGACCAAGGCCGAACACCGCAAACAAATCCGCGAGCGCGCCGCTATGCAGACCCGCATTGCGCGCGATGCCCGCCGCGGCAAGAACTTCGCCGCCTCGAAGCGCAAGCCCGGCATGGCCATGGGCTTGGACAAGAACCGTTCCGAGCGCTCGGCTGCTGGGCGTTCTCAACAGGCCAACGATGCAGTGGCTGCCGCCCAGTCGGCACACGACAAGGCACAGCGCGCGCTTCGCGACGACACCCATGTCCACATCGATCTCCCCGGCACTGAGCTGCCCGCAGGCACCCGCGTGCTGGTGAGCGATCTGCTCAGCATTACTGGCCCCGAACGCGTTCGCCTCGCCGGCCCCAACGGCAGCGGCAAGACCACCTTCCTCAACCGCATCGCCCGCGGCAACGTCGAGTACGCGCTGCCCTGCGGGTACATCCGCCAGCGCATCGTCTTGCCCGCGGAGAAGTCGGTGCTCGACATCGTACGGGAGGCCAATCCCAACGCGGACCCGCAGTTCCTGCGCGACCAGCTGGCCCAGATGCTCTTTATCAACGACAAGATCCACCAGCCCGTGGGCCAGCTTTCTGGTGGCGAGCGCTTCCGCGTCGAAATCGCCCGCGTCTTGCTCAGCGATCCGGCACCGCGCTTTCTGCTTCTCGACGAACCGACGAACAACCTCGATATCCCCACCACCGATTGGCTGATTGAGGTGCTCACCAGCTACCGCGGGGCATTCATCCTGGTCAGCCACGATGAGCACGTGTGCGAACAGCTCAACCTGACGCGCACCGTTCACGTGGCCCCATAAACTGAAACCCCTCTAGCGCTCACCCTCTTTGCGTTGTACAGTTTCTTGTACAAGAAGGGAGATAGCTTATGAAAACCATGTCCTACTCGGAATCGCGAGCAAGATACGCCGAGGTCCTACAGTCGGTCGTTGATGACCGTGAGGAAGTCATCATCACTCGCAGTGGTCATGAGTCTGCAGTCATCGTTTCCTTAGATGACTACAACTCTCTTCGCGAAACCGCTTACCTTCTGCGTTCCCCTCGCAATGCCCAGCGCCTGCTTGACTCCATCGAGAGCCTCAACGCCGGGGAAGCAACGAAGCACGATCTCATTGAGGAAGACTAAGCTTCATGATTCTTTCGTGGACAGAGGAAGCATGGGAGGACTACCTCTGGTGGCAAGCTCACGACAAGAAGATCCTCAAGAGAGTCAATAGCCTCATTAAGGACATTGCACGAAATGGCAATGACGGGATAGGAAAACCCGAACCACTCAAGTTCGAGTTAGCCGGGTTCTGGTCTCGACGAATTACCGAAGAGCACCGACTGATCTATCGCATTAAGGGCGCGACCATCGAGATTGCTGGGTGCAGATACCACTACTAGCTAGCGTCAACTTCCCGTATCGCCTCTGCCTAAAAGGCATCTGGCAAAAGGCATCAGTCATAAGGCGTTTTCACGGCTAAAAACGCCTTTTATGCCCTTGACAAATGGCGTTTTTAGACCCAAAGATACCTTTTATCAGACGCCTTTTGCGGGGCGCCCTTTGTGAGGTGCCAAAAGGCAGGCGCCGACAGCGAGCTAGCTGACGAGTACCTGCGCGGCAGCGCGGGCGCCGGCGATGACGGCCGGCACGCCGACTCCATCGGCCCAGGCGCCGGCGGTGGCGATACCGGGGACGTCGGCAAGCGCGGCACGCACGGCGGCAACGGTAGCCAGGTGCTTTTCGTCATAGCGGGGGATGCCGCCGAACCAGCGCTGCGTGTAGATCTCCTCCACGCCGGCGGCGCGGCCGTCGAAGCCGGTGATCTTCTGCAGGTCATCAAGGGCATAGTCCACCAGGTCATCCTCCTCCGCGCGCACGAGGGCGTCATCGCCGAAGCGGCCGAAGGAGGCGCGCACGAGGAAGCCTTCGCGCTCGTTCAGGTGCGGCCACTTATTGGATGAGAGCGTGAAAGCCTTGGCGCGCACGCCGGGCTCGTCAGAGGCGACGAGAATGCCGGTGGCCTCCGGAAGGGAGTTGCCCTCCGGGTCCGTGGCGGAGGCGAAGTTGAAGCCGACGACTACAGAGGAGGCCAGCTGGACAGAAGACAACTCCTGGGCGGCCTCCGGAGCCACGGCCTTGAGCAGGCGCGCGGTCGTCGGAGCCGGGGTGGCAAAGAGCACGCGGTCGAAGGGGCCGATATCCCCCGGCGCGCCCTTGACCTCAAAGGCATCACCCTTACGCGTCACGCCCGAGACGAAGGTGTCCAGGTGGATCTGCGCGCCGGACTTCTCAGCCAGGGCTTCGTAGAGCTCGGCGTAGCCACCCTTGAAGGTGCCGAAGACGGAGCCTTCGGCCGGGCTGCGGCCGGACTCGATCTGCTTGATTGCCGCCGACAGGGTTACCGGGCCCTCCTTAGCCAGCGAGTCCAGCGTGGCCGCCAAGTGCGAGACCGTAGCGCGCAGGCCTAGGTCGTCGGCCGTACAGGAGTACACACCGCCGAGCAGCGCGGAGACCACGTGGTCCACCACGTCATCGCCGTATTGCTGGCGCACGAGCTTGCCCACGGAGACGTCCCCGCCGACTTCCCATTCGAAGGGCTGCTCGTTGGTGATGCGCTCATTGGTGGCAGCGGAGAAGAAGTCCTGCGGCGCGGAAGGAATGCCCATGACCCCACCCTGCGGCAGGAAGTGCAGCTCGCCGCCTGTATACACGCGCGGGCGCAGCTGGCTGTTGGGTTCCACGAAGGAATCCTCCAGGCCCAGCTCCGTGAAGAAATCCACGGCATCCTGGCGGCGGCGAATGAAGGCCTCCGCGCCCATGTCCGTCGGCCCGCCATTAAACGGCACGGTGTGCAGCTTGCCGCCGATGCGGCCGGCCGCCTCGAAAACATAAACCTCATGGGAGCCCTCGGTGTTGTGCTTGAGTTCCCACGCGGCGGTGAGTCCCGCCAGTCCAGCACCAATGATCGCGATTTTCATTTAGCCCTCCTCGTGGATGATGGCGACGGCGCGGGTGATGGCGTCGGCGTCGGTAGTCGGCAGAACCCCGTGGCCGAGGTTCCAGATGTGTCCCTTCACGTCGCCGCGCTCCCTTGCGCGGGCGACCTCTGCTTTGATGGTGCGCACGCCCTGGCGCACCGCCTCCTCGCCGGCAAAGAGCAAGGCTGGATCAAGGTTGCCCTGCAGAATGTCTGCATCGACGCGTGCCGCGGCGGCCTCCATGCTCACGCGGTAATCCACGCCCATGACCTCCGAACCGGCCTCCGACATCGCGCCGAGCAACTCGCCGGTTCCCACGCCGAAGTGAATGCGCGGCACGCGGCCCTCCGCGGCCTTAAGGATCTGCGTTGAATAGGGCAGAACAAACTCGTGGTAGTCGCGCTCATTGAGGTAGCCCGCCCAGGAATCGAAGAGCTGCATCGCGTCGATTCCCGCCTCCAGCTGGAGCTGGAGGAAAGAGATGATCGTCGGTGTGAGGCGCTCCATGAGCTGGTGCCAAGTGTCCGGCTCGGAATGCATCAGGGCCTTGGTGCGCTCATGATTCTTCGAGGGACCGCCCTCAATGAGGTAGCTGGCCAAGGTAAAAGGCGCGCCGACAAAACCGATGAGCGCCTGCTTGTCGGTGAGCTCGTTCAGAATGATCTCGATGCCCTGGCGCACCTCGGGCACGTCGACGTCGAGGATAGGCAGGTTCGCCACATCCTCCTTGCTGCGCACGGGCGCATCCATGACTGGGCCGCGCCCGGGGACGATCTCCACGCCGACGCCCGCAGCCTTGAGCGGGACGACGATATCGCTGAACAAGATGGCCGCGTCGACGTCGTGGCGGCGCACTGGCTGCAGGGTAATCTCCGCCAGCAGCTCCGGCATGAAGCAGGAATCCAGCATGCTGATTCCCTCACGGACCTTGCGGTACTCCGGCAAAGAACGCCCCGCCTGGCGCATGAACCAGACGGGCGGACGGGACGGGGTGCGGCCGGAAGCGGCCTCAATAAGCGGCGCGGCAGACAGACGAGACATACCGTCCATTATGAATCAAAAGTTGGAGTGGGCGCCAATCAGGAATTCTGCGCCCGACGGGCCTTAATGAACGCCGTCGAGTCTGGATGAAAGAGGAAGAAGATTCCCACCATGAGCGCCATCGGAATGAGCAACAAGAGCAGCCCGCCCACGCCGGCAATCAGCGCCGCTATGCTGACGAACATGGCATAGGCGGAAACCGCGGTAATGATGCGGCGCGCCCACACCGAACCGTTTGCTAACTGCGCGGAGCACGCCGCAATGATGACAGCGCTCACCACATGAGAAATGGCAGCAAAGCGCGTATTGAAACGGATATAGCCCACCTGCTCTGGGCTGAGTTCGGGGTTGGTCACCGAGCCATAGGAGCCAAAGAGTCCCACCATTCCGGCGGTCAACATCACAACGGCGGCAACCACAAAGACCCAATAGGAGATGCGCAGCTGGGAAGGCCAGGTGGAAAGATCCTGCTCGCCCTGCTTCTTAGGGCGGCGCGGACGGCGATTATAGTCCGCGGGGCCGGGGCGGTCATTCATCGCTTGCCGTCCTTGTCTCTTTCTTTCTCCTTGTCCTTGTTTTTCTTCTCGCGCTCCTCCAGGTTTTCCTGACGGCGCTGCTCTTCCATCTCCTTGCGCATCTGGCGCATCTGTTCCATCTCGCCGGTGTACTCAAGAACTTCTTCCTTGGAGGAGAAGATCAAGCCCATGACGGCGGCCACGCCGACGAGGATCTGCACGCCGCCATCGAGGACGAACAGCCAGTCCGGAACGCTCGCCCCAGCGGGGCTGCTCATGAAGACGATGAGCACGCGGAAGGCGAAGTAGAGGGAGAAGGCGAACCACAGGCGCCGGCCGGTGCCGGCCGCCGTGGAGTTCTTGTGGATCAAGCCCAGCATGATGCCCAGCAGGACGACGATGGCGAGCGATATCAGCGAACTGAACGCCACCGAGCCATAGCCCACGAGCTGCACGAGGGCATCGCTGACGTCTTGCCCGGACTTTTCCGCTGCGGACTCCGCGGTGGTGCGCGCCTGGGCAAAGAGCTCGTCCCTATTCATCAGGGTCAGCACGATGCTCAGGACTAGGTGCACCACCTCAAACAGCAAGGCAACGGCCCACACCTTGAGCATGAGGGAAACGGCTTCGGTGCGAGTGGCATTCTCCTTATCCGGCTCCTTGTCCTGCTTCGCCGGCTTCTGTGCCGACGAAGCCGTGTTCGGGCTGAACGTCACGATTCTCCTTTTACTTGAGCAAGCGGGCGGCGTCCGTGGCGAAGTACGTCAGGATCTGGTCCGCGCCCGCGCGCTTGAACGCGGTCAAGGACTCCAGCATAACGGCCTCACCATCGATCCACCCGTTCTGGGCGGCTGCCTGAATCATCGCATACTCGCCGGACACCTGGTACACGGCTACCGGCACGGAGGAGCGCTCCACGGCACCGGCCAACACGTCGAGGTACGGCAGGCCAGGCTTAACCATGACGATGTCCGCGCCTTCCTCGATGTCCAGGTCCACCTCCAGCATGGACTCGCGGAAGTTGCGCGGATCCTGCTGGTAGGTGCGGCGGTCGCCCTCCAGGGAGGAGCCCACCGCATCGCGGAAGGGACCGAAGAAGGCGGAGGCGTACTTGGCGGAATAGGCCATGATGGCCACGTCCTCGTGGCCGGCCTCGTCGAGGGCCTCGCGGATGGCGGCAATCTGGCCGTCCATCATGCCGGAGGGGCTGACCATGTGCGCACCAGCGCGGGCCTGAGAGCGGGCCATGTCCTGGTAGAGCTCCACGGTTTCATCGTTGAGCACGCGGCCCTTGTCATCGATCACACCGCAGTGACCGTGCGAGGTGAACTCATCGAGGCAGGTATCCGCCATCACGATGAGGTCATCGCCGAACTCTTTGCGCAGCTCGGCAATCGCAACGTTGAGGATGCCCTGCGGGTCCCAGGCCACGGAGCCGGTTGCATCCTTGTCTTCTTCACGCGGCACACCGAAAAGGTCAACGCAGGTCACGCCGGCGTCAAGTGCCTCGTGGGCGGCGCGCTTGAGGGAATCCAAGCTGTGCTGCGCCACTCCCGGCATGGAGGGGATCTCGCGGGCTTCATCCAGACCATCGACGACGAACATCGGGAGGATGAGGTCGGAGGGGCGCAGCGACGCTTCCGCAACCAAGTCCCTAAAAGCCGGGTTCTGACGCAGGCGGCGGGGGCGGCGAGCAATGCTCATGAGTAAAAACTCTCCTTTGAGCTACGAGAAAATCAAAAGTACTTTCTCGACTCTAGTCGCCCCTAATCTGCCTTCCCAGCAGTGGTCGACGCCGACTTCTTGCGCGAGCGGCGCTTCTTGCGCGGAGCAGGCAGGTTGCCGGCGGCGCGGAGGGCGGCGACGTGGTCAGCGAGGGCGTCGACAAGCGTCGGCACATCCGCGACCTCCGGGACCACGTCCACGCGCAGCCCCACCTCCTCGGCCGCCGCTTTGGTGGAGGGGCCGATGCACGCGATGATGGTCCGGGCATGGGGCTTGCCGGCGATGCCGACGAGGTTGCGCACCGTCGACGGCGAGGTAAAGGCCACCGCATCGAAGCCACCGGACTTGATCATGTCGCGGATCTCCGCCGCCGGCGGGGCCGCGCGCACGGTGCGGTAGGCCACCACGTCATCGACTTCCCAGCCCAAGTCCAACAGGCCGTTCACCAGAGTCTCGCCGGCGATATCCGCGCGCGGCAGCAACACGCGGCCCACGGCGTCGATGTCCTCAACGTAGTTGGGGAAGACCTCCACGAGGCCCTCGGCATTCTGCTTCCTCGCCGGCGGCAGAAGCTCCGGGACCATGCCCTTGGCGCGAATCGCATCGGCGGTCTTCTGCCCCACCGCCGCCAGGTGCACACCGGCGAAGTCGCGGGCATCGAGGCCGAGTTCCGCGATCTTCTTCCACACCGCGCTCACCGCATTGACGGAGGTGAACACGACCCACTTGTAGCGGCCTTCGACGATGCCCTTGATGGCGCGGTCCATCTGCGCCGGGTTGCGCGGCGGTTCCACGGAGATAGTGGGCACCGACTGCGGAATGGCACCGTGACCAGCCAGGCGGGCGCTCATCGCCGCGGCCTGCTCCTTCGTGCGCGGCACGAGCACGCGCCAGCCATAGAGCGAACGGTTCTCCCACCAGGAGTACTTCGAGCGATCATCAAAACTGCGGCCCAGGGTGACCACGAGCTCGCCCGGCAGCTCAGCGTCGAGCTTGCCCAGCGTTCCCAGAGTGGTCTCGTGGGTGCGCTGCAGACGGGTGGTGCCGTGGACGGTGACGTAGGCTTCCGTCTCCGCGGGCATCCCGCGCTCCACCAGCTCGGCGGAAATGACCGGCAGGTCATCTGCCGTGGCCTGCAAAACCAGCGGCTGCGTCGCAGAGGCCAGCGCGTCCCAATCCGCACCTTCGGTGATGTCGGCCTCGGTATAGGTCGCACCGAGAGCAATACCTGCAAAAGACGGAACCGTCGAAGGCAGGGACATGCCCGGGACCACCTGGAATTCCATACCCGCATTGGCCACGGCGGTGATTTCCGCCTTGATGGACTCGCGGTTGAGCGGGTTTCCGGTGACCAGGCGGATCACGTCGTGGCCCTCGGCGCGCTCGAGCGCCTCACGCAGTTGCTTGACAACGTCCCCCGCGGCCTCCTCAAACACCGCTGCCGTCGGCGGAGCCGGGCGCGGCGGCTTGCGGCGCGCACCCGCCTCCTTCGCGGCGGCGCAGATGCGCTCGTACTCCTCCTCGGCGGCATCGAGAAGCTCCTGCGGAACCGGCACCTGCTGCGCCACCATGTCGCGCACGCCTTGGGAAACGGCGGCGTCGGTAACAACGTTGGCTGTCGTCTCCAGAACCTCGCGGGCGCGAACGGTCAGCAGGTCGGGGTTGCCTGGGCCGGCACCGACGAAGACGACTTTGCCCAGATCAGACTTACCCAGCTCAGGCTGGGTATCCGGCACGGCTTTGCTCATAAGGTTCTTTTCTAGTTTGTGGATTCCGAGTGCCCCGGCGCCACGCGTGGCAGGCGCGGGAAATGGAGACAAGAAAGCCCCTCACTCGCGAGTTAAGGGGGCCTAAATCATTGCTCTCAATGATTGTGTGCTAGATACACACTAAAGGAAAAGGCCCCAAAGCAAAAATTACGTGCGATTACTCCGCTGCCAGGAGGTCTGCAGCTCCCTGTGCGAAGAGCTCCTCGGAGACCGCGCGCCCCAATTCTTCTGCCTCGCTGGCCTCGCCCTGGGCCTGAGCGATGAGCTGACGAGAACCATCGAGGGCGAAGACTCCGCCGCGCACGACCAGTTGCTCGCCTTCCCAGTGAGAGACCGCGGCAACCGGCGCGGTGCAGCCGGCTTCTAGCCGGGAGAGCACGGTGCGCTCGGCGCGGGTGGCGGCGGTGGCGGGGGCGTCGACAAGCAGGGCAATGGCCTGTGCAGCCTCCGTTCCCTTCACTGCCTCGATGGCCAGCGCGCCCTGTGCCGGGGCGGGCATGAAAACCTCCGGGTCGAAGACCTCGGTGGCGCGATCGGCATAGCCCGCGCGTACGAGACCTGCGTAGGCCAGGAGGACGGCATCGAGCTCGCCACCGGTGACCTTGCCCATGCGGGTATCGATATTGCCGCGCAGTGGACGAATGTCCAGGTCCGGGCGCAGCGCCCGCAACTGGCTGATACGGCGCGGCGCGGAGGTACCCACGCGAGCGCCCTCCGGCAGCTCCTTGAGGGTCAGGCCATCGCGGGCGATAAGAGCTTCGCGGATATCCTGGCGCTGCGGAACCACAAGGTCGAAGCGTTCGTCGGCAGCCGTGGGCAGATCCTTGAAGGAGTGCACCGCGATCTCGCACTCACCACGGGCGACGGCCTCACGCAGCGCCTGCGTAAATACGCCCACGCCGATGCGCTCCACGGGCGCCATGTTGACATCCCCCTGCGTGGCGACGATGTGCAACTCTGCCTCATAGCCTGCCTGCTGCAACCACTCCTGCACGTGCCCCGACTGCGTGGTTGCCAGGAGGGATCCTCGAGTGCCGATCTTCAACATCTATGCGTCCTCTTCTTCCTTAGTGCTTTCCGCGGCTTCCATCTGCGCGGCATCCGGCAGCTCCGCCACGTCAATGGCCACACCGCTGCCCTCTAGCTGGAGCCCAAAGAGTTCCTGCAGCGCGGTCTCGTGGCTCACCGTTCCGGAGTTGGCTGCGAGCTTCTTCGCACGAACCGTGGGCTCATGGAGCAGCTTATCCGCAACGCGCTTGAGAGCACGGTTGATGTCTCCCATCTGGCGCTCATCCAGCTCTGGGTGCTTCTGCTCCAGCCGCGCTACCTCGCACTGAACCAGGTTCGCTGCTCGCTTGCGCAGCGCCGATACCGCCGGGACGACGTCGCGGACGCGCTGCTCGGAAGCATAGGCTTCCAGTTCCTCGTTGACGATGCGCCGCGCCTGCGCGTGGGGGCTGGTGCCGGCGGCAAGGTCAGTATCGGCCGCCTGTAAAGAATTACTCAGCCTCTCGATGTTAACGAGGTCGACCCCCTCGGCATCTGCCACGGCATCATCGATATCGCGCGGCAAGGAGAGATCCACGAGCATGAGCTCGCGGTCGGCCACGTGGTAGCGCTCGACGTCGGCCGCTGAAATGGTGAAATCCTGGGCACCCGTGGCAGAAATCGCCATGTCCACATCGCGCAAAGCCTGGGCGCGGTGCGCGAACTCGACGACGTCCGCATAGACGCCCGCTTCATGGGCATGTTCCGCCACGCGCTGGGCGCGAGCCAGGGTGCGGTTCGCAATAACCAGGTGTGCTCCCAAGCGCCCCGCGTGGGTTGCCGCCAGCGAGGCCATTGCACCCGCCCCCAAGATCAGCACGCGCTTGCCGTCGAGATCGTCCGTGCCCATGCGACTCAGGGCCTGATCGAAAGCGAAAGAGACCATGGAGGATCCCGCCTCATCGATCTCGGTTTCGGAATGCACCCGCTTGCCGGTGCGCAGCGCGGACTGGGCCAGCGCGTGGATGCGCGGCCCGACGGTTCCCTGCTCGACAGCGAACTGATAGGCGGTACGGACTTGGCCGATGATTTGCTGCTCACCTACCACCATCGAGTCCAAGCCCGAGGCCACCATCATGAGGTGCTCAGCGGCGGCGTCGGCATAGCGAACATAAAGATAGGAGCGCAGTTCCTCCTCCCCCACGCCGGAGACTTCAGCGAGGTTGCGCACGACATCCTGCACGCCAGTGTGGAAGGAATTGGTAACGGTGTAGACCTCCAGGCGGTTGCACGTGGAGATAATCATCGCCTCGCTCAGCGAGCCCGCCGACACCATGGCCCGGCACGTATGGTTCTGCACGGTCTCGTCCATGCTCAGCTTTTCCAGCAGCGCCACCGGCGCCGACTGATGCGACATGCCCACGACGAGCACACTCATGCACTACCCTCCAGTTGTTTATCATCCCTTTGGATGACACAGATCATCCAAAAGACTACTAGCCTTCTGCTTGTTTCCGAAACTCGCGGGAACGCCGAAGAAAACTACTGCGCCAGCGCCTGCGCAAGCTCCTCATTGTCCACTTCCCAACAGGAGAATTCCTCCCCATCAATCACTACAACGGGGACGCGATCACCATATTCCATGGCCAGCTCCGCATCCTCATCCACCGTGCGCACGTTAAGCTCCGCACCAGCCTGCTGGACCACCGGAGTAATCTGCTCGAGCACTCTCGCGCAGGAGCCACACGTAGTACGCACCATCAGCTCGACGACGTGGGACATAGAAACTCCTCGATAGGACGTAGAACGGTTCGCGGTTTACTATGGACACGTTAGTCTGCCCGCCCCATGAAAGCTGAACGCGTGCCCCTCCCCCTGCCTCCCGGTATGCCCGATTCTCCCCGCGAGTTCCTTGCCAACTGGACCGCAAGCAGGGGAAACCTACGTAACTTCTTGGAACAACAGGCCTTTGCCCCGCTGGGTGAAGAGCACCAGCGGGCGGCAGGTGAGGCGTCGGCAGCCGCGGCGGTGGAACACCTCTTTGGCATCGACCTGGATGCGTTTTCCTCTGGCGTGGATTCCGTCCGGGGCTCCTTCGAATCGGCGGGCTCGCGCTCCATCACTGAGCCCGACCCAGACATCCCCCAAGACGTTGGCGCCGCCGCCTTCTTCGACGTGGATAACACGTTGATCCAAGGCTCCTCGCTCGTAGCCTTCGCGCTGGGGCTTGCGCGCCGCCGCTACTTCAAGCTTTCTGAGATCCTTCCCATCGCATGGAAGCAGCTCAAATTCCGCGTCTCCGGTTCAGAGAATGCCGCGGACGTAGCCGCCGGGCGCGTGCAGGCGCTCGAGTTCGTCAAGGGCCGCTCGGTGGATGAGATGGTGGCCCTGTGCGAGAGCATCGTGGACCAATCCATGGCACGCAAGGCCTACCCGGGCACGAAACAGCTAGCCCAGATGCACCTCGATGCCGGCCAGCAGGTATGGCTGGTTACCGCAACCCCCGTGCAGCTAGCGCAGATTCTGGCGCAGCGTTTCGGTTTCACGGGCGCGCTCGGCACCGTGGCGGAAGTAAAAGATGGCCGCTTCACCGGCCGCCTCGTGGGCGATATCCTCCACGGCTCGGGCAAAAAGCACGCCGTGGCAGCACTGGCCACCTTGGAGAACCTCGACCTTGAGCGCTGCACCGCCTACTCCGACAGCTCCAACGACGTCCCGATGCTCTCCATGGTGGGAACCCCCGTGGCCATTAACCCGGATTCCAAGCTGCGCGATATCGCGGAGGAAAAAGGCTGGCTCATCCGCGACTACCGCTCCGTGCGCAAGGCCGTGCGCACCTATGGCCTCCCAGCGCTGGCCACCGCGCTCTTTTCCTATGGAAGCTGGCGCATGGTGCGCCGCTAGCTGCTGTTCTGCTGCTTGGTGCGCAGCATATCCATGCACATGACCGCACCGATGAGCCCCGCATGCTGCTGCGGGTCGAGCCCCGGCGCGATGCTGAGTTTGTAGGTATTCTTCCCGGCTAGGAACCGCCCCACGCCTGACCATTCGTTGCGCACTTCCGCTAGGGGCTGTCCCTGGCTGTTGATCTGGATATTCCAATCCCAGACATCGCCTTCAATTTCAATCTCTGGGAAGCCTTCCATCTCCAAGGTCAGGCGCGTCTTTAGCAGGGAGAACTTCTTGGTCACCACTGCCATGGGCTTCTCGACGCCCGGCAAATACACCTCATAGGTATCCCGCACGAAGTTCGGCGGATCCTTGATCACCATGAGCGGTTGCTGCGGATTGCCCTGCTCATCCGTGAAGGCAACCTCGAGGCTGCGGGAGGAATTGAAGAACATGTCCTTCATGCTCGACGACTGCACGATGGTGCCCACGGGCACGCCTTGTTCATCGGCGATCAGGAACTGATCCTGCATGAAGGACTTTGTTTGTGAGATAGCCAGGTTGTCAAGGGTCAAGAGTCTAGGCAACATAGTTCGCCATCATACGTACGCAGCGGACGCCTGTGGGGCCGGAAGATATGAGACTTTCCACCTAATACAAAGAGGGCGCTTGTATGTCTTATACACCTCGAGGAAATACCTAAATATTCCCAGTTCATAGTAGATGTCCGGGGTGTGTTTTATAGTGCGCGTAGAACATACACGCGACGACATGAACCCGGGGGACACCGTGAACACCGCCACTCAAACCGCCTACTTTTCCCATATGAACCCTGACTGCGCCCTCGCCGTGGAACGCAGCGCCGCCCGCCGCGCGGACTATCGCTCATGGGTAGCTGCCATGCCAGATCTCGATGAGGATTTTGATGTTGCGTGCCAGAGGCTCGTCGCCAAGCTTGGTGTCGGTGACTACACCGTGAGTGAATGCTGCCTGGCCGTGCACCGCCTCACGGAACTACCGCAGGTCAAGGCCCTGCAGGACAGTCAGTTTCTGCTGGATATGAAGGCGCTCATCACCATCGACCGCACCCTGACGAAGCTGGGCAAGCTACCTCCGGAAACGCTCGCGCTTATCGACGATGCCCTGGTCGATTACTTCACCCCCACCTCCCCGAATCAAGTCTTCCCTACACCGGCGCAGATTGGGCGCAAGGTGCGCGATATTTGCAAGAGCATCAATAAAGCTTTTACCTTCCGCGATTCGCCGAAGAAGGACTCTTATACTTTTACCGATACTGGCGAGCGCGGCATTCTTGAGCTCAACACTGATAGTGCCACGGGAATGATTCTGGATGGCTACATCAAACAGGCAGCTAAGGAGAACGGGCTCTCGCAGGCTGATGCCCTAAAGAAGCTCATCGCCGGCAGCGTCTCTCCACCCGCGACCATCATTCTGCACACCTACCAAGCCAGTGATATCGACAACGCTCCCACCTTCGTCCAAGAGTACGGATGGACCTCTCAGGACATGCCCGCCACACGCACGCGCGACCTGTCCTCGCAGCCGCCGGAATCAGCCAGCTACATAGCTTCAGAGCTCATCCGCAAATATGTGGAAGGCCGCGATGGCACCTGCCGCGCTCCGGGCTGCAACCGGCCCGCCTACCTGTGCCAGATGGACCACCGCATCAACTATGCCGACGGCGGCGCCACGCACCCGCGCAACCTGGCCAGCCTGTGCCAACACCATCACAATATGAAGACTGATGGGCGCGCGCACTACATCATGGACCCACACACCGGGGATATGGTGTGGCTCTACGAGGACGGGACGTGGGCCACGACGGAGCCGACCGGCCCGCTGGCAAAGAAAGCGAAGCGGTGGGCGCAGACGGTAGCCCAGAAAATCACGGCCACCCGCGAGCGCGCCCAAGAGGAAGCTGCCCAGCAGGAAGCTAAGGAAGCGCAGGCCGCTGCCAAGGAACCCCATACTCCGATCGCTCCACAGGAAGACATTCCGTTCTAAGCGGCGTCGTCGTCTGAAACGACGTCGTGCGAGACGACGGAGAGGTCGTCTGAAATGACGGATAGAAGGGAGAATAGATAGCAGAAACTCCCCGCCACGATCCCAAAAGGACCATGCGGGGAGTTGCAGGCGAAGCTTTACTTGCCCAGCTTACGACGCTGAACACGGGTGCGGCGCAGCATCTTGCGGTGCTTCTTCTTGGACATGCGCTTGCGGCGCTTCTTGATGACAGAACCCATAGCAGGTTTCCTCACTTTCGGTATCAGTACGTACGTAACCCGGCCGGCAACGCCTGGAACAAAACCACCCACGGTGCACTCGAGGCGGTCCCCGCAAAACAGGGAGACGCAGGCATGCCAGTGCCGAAACGAATGTTCACTATCTTACCTAGCGGCCTGCCCAGCACCAAAACTAAGGGCAGCGCCCACCGCCGTGGACCGCGAGGGGTCCGCAGTGGTGGGCGCTGCCAGAAAGAGGTGAACGCTAGGCTCCGTATACGGAAGCCTCAAGGTATTCCTTGACGGCGGATTCGTGAACGCGGAACGAGCGTCCCACGCGCACGGCCGGCATGTCACCTGCATGAACCAACCTGTAGACCGTCATCTTGGAGACACGCATGATCTCCGCAACTTCGGCGATGGTCAGGAAAGTTCCCTTATCTTCATTCGTCATAGTTTATTTAACCCTTCAGCACGTGACGCGCTGTAGGCTTCCCCTCCCACAGGACTATCACGCACGCGCTCCTGCCAGCTTAGCGTGAAACCTGTGACTAATGCGACCCAAGAGCTAATTTTTTCCTCTTTCGCACCGCTGCTGCCCTTCAAGCCCGTGTGACAACATGTGCCACAGGGCTCCCAGAGCGACGGGAAGCTTTAGGCAAGTTCCTGCGCACGCTGGGTGCAGGCTTCAGCGGCTCGGAAGAACGCACCCCGCAGGCCAGACTCCTCGAGCTCGCGAAGAGCGGCGGCAGTGGTTCCCCCCGGGGAGGTCACCCCTGCGCGCAAAGCAACCGGATCCTTGCCGGATTCAGCCAGCATCGTTCCGGCGCCTTGTGCGGTGCGGGTGGCTAGCTTCTCGGCAACATCGCGGGTGAGGCCGAGCTGCACGCCGGCGTCGATCAGTGCCTCAGTCACGAGGAAGTAGTAGGCGGGTGCGGAGCCAGCCAGAGCGGTAGCAGCATCGATGTGCTTCTCCTCAATGACAGCAACCTCGCCGACAGCCTCCAGGAGCTTGACCACGCCTTCGAGCTGCTCCTCCATCACGTGGGTGCCGCCCGCGCAGGTACACATGCCCTTGCCCACCAACATGGGGGTGTTCGGCATGACGCGAACGACCGGCACGCCCTCCCCAGCGGCATTCTCCAGGGTCTCGAGAGTTAAGCCGGCTGCCATGGACACAACCACGGCCGTCTGTGGGATGTCGAGGCCCTCAAGAAGCTCCACGATGGCATAAGGCTTCACGCAGGCGAATATGTAGTCGGCGCCGTCGATAGCCGCGGCGTTATCGCTTGTGACGCTGACGCCGTAGGCGCTCTTCAACTCCTCACCGCGCTCAGTGCGGCGGTTGGTCACCACGATGTCCGCGGCATCATAGCCCGCATGCACCAGCCCAGAAACGAGGGCTTCGCCGATTTGTCCTCCACCAAGTACTGCAATTTTTGTCATGCTTTCCAGGGTGCCAGAAAGGCCAGGACGCGGCCACCAATCAACAGGGCTGCTCGCACGCTAACCTCGCACATGCAAAAGGCATCTGACAGAAGGCGTTTTCTGCCCTGAAGATGCCATTTACAGCAAAATAGATGGCGTTTTCAGGGGCAAAGATACCTTCTGGCAGATGCCTTTGAGAAGATGCCCTTTGGGCCCGTGCTTACATCACCACGAGCAGCGGGCCAAAGGTCAGCACGAGACCGGCCACGGCTGCGAGGAACATGGACAAACCGTCGCGGCTCGTGCGGAGTGCGTGGACGATTCCGACGATGACGCCGGGGACAACAACACCGAGTACCACGACGACCAAGCGGTCAAAGCGGTCCCAGAGAATCTCAAAGCCCTTAAACACGATGGCGCCAAGCACGATGCCCACGAGGGCGAGCAGGACCACGGCGAAGGGGTTGAGCTTGCCCTCGTCCTCCTCGTCATAGTTCTCGTCGTACTCTTCAACGTCTTGGTCGACTGCCTCGAGTTCACCCGTGGTAAAGGTGTCATCCTCGGCCTTGTCATCGACTTTGCCGTCGGCCTTTGGTTCAACCTTTTCCTCGGCCTTCAGCTCAGCCTTTGACTCGACCTTTGACTGGGCCTTGTCTTCAGCCTTCTTGGGCTCGTCCTTGACCTTTTGGATTACGCGCGTGTCCTCGTCAGAGGGCTGGGAAGGCTTGGACTCAAATTCGGTTGGCTTCTCCGCAGGGGCAGCCGAGTGAGACTTATCAGCGTCCTTCTGCGGGGCCTCCTGCTGAGGCTTCTCCTTCTTCGGCGCAGGAATAACCGGGGCCGGCTCATCGATGGAGACACTCGAGTGCTTAGCCTCCGCCGGAGTTGCCTTGACCTTTTCGAGATTGCCGGTCAGCTCCGCAACCGAGATGCCGCCTTCGTCAAGGCTCCGGCGATGGCGGCGCGAGCTCTTCTCCTCGCCGGATCGGTCCTTCGCGTTACGGGCCAGCAGCTCCGCAACTGTCAACTGTTTCTTGTCAGCCACGTTTCTTTCCTATTCCAGTCCCTTATCGGTACGGCGCAAAATGACACCTTCTCGGAGAGCCCAGGGGCAGATCTCCAGCTTTTCGATTCCCAGGGCACGCATGCTCGCCTCCGCCACTAAAGCGCCGGCGACGATCTGATGCGATCGGGTAGAACTTACACCCTCAAGGTCCGCCCTGTCAGCTGCAGTCATACGGGAAATGAAGGAAATCAGCTGACGCAGGCCCGGCGCAGTGAGCGTGCGCTTCACATAGGGGCCCGCCGAGGACGGCGCAGCACCTGTCAATCGGGCCAGCGTGCGGAAGGTTTTCGAGGTACCCACGGCCAACCCGGCAGGGCCCAGCGCGCGCATTTTATCGGCGACGCCGGCCAGTTCCGCATCGATATAATCCCGCAGCAGGTTCACCTTGGATTTTTCCGGCGGGTCGGTATCGAACCAGTTGTGAGTCAGACGGCCTGCTCCCAAATCGAGGGAGAAAGCCATTTCCGGATGCTCGTCGGTACCGGTGGACAGCTCCAGCGAGCCACCACCGATGTCGAGGTTGGTAATGCGGCCAGCGGACCAGCCATACCAACGGCGGGCGGCCAGGAAGGTCAACCGAGCTTCCTCCTCGCCCGACAAGATCTCGAGGCGGACGCCGGTTTGTTTCTCAACTTCATCGAGAACCTTGGCCGAGTTAGTGGCCGAGCGCACGGCAGAAGTAGCAAAGGCAATGAACTCGTCACAGCCCAGCTTGTCGCCCAACTCAGCGGCTTCCCCCACGGCGGAGATGAGCTTCTTCATGCCCTTCTCATGGATGTTGCCGTCTTTGTCTAGCTGTTCCACCAGACGCAGCGGGGTCTTCCAATCGCTCATCGGCGAAGGCCGCCCACCGGTTGCGGCATCGACCGCAACGAGGTGGACGGTATTACTTCCGACGTCTAATACACCTAATCGCACGCCTCTACAGTAGTAGGTCTACCGTGGGTAGGTGTGAATCGCCCGAAATCAAAAGAAGTTTACCTGGGTTTTCCGGCCTCCTCCCCCGCGGCGGCTTCCATTATCGCCGGCCGCGAAAAGGCCCCCGACTTCCCCAGAGAGTGGTTCGAATTTACGGATCCGCACGATCCACTCCACGTCTTTTCCATCGACCTGACTTGGCTCGAATCGCACTATGCCTGCCAGTTTGGGACGGAGAGGTGCCACGGCATCGATAAGCAACAGCCCGACGTCGGCTGCTGCGTGCACGGCGCATACATGGCCGATGAGACGGATCGGGAGCAGCTTCGCGACGCCGTCGCCCGCATGCCCGCACGTTTCTGGCAGCACCGCCCAGAGGGGGTAGATGGGTTCCTGAAGCACGGTGAACCCGAAGAACTGGAACCGTGGCTGGAGTGGGATGAGCTCGACGGCGATGATGGCGAGCCGGAACCGGCGCTGAAGACGCCGCTTGTCGACGGCGCCTGTATCTTCGCCAACCGCGCCGGCTGGCCCACGGGCGCGGGCTGCGCTATCCATCAGTGGGCGCTCGACGCGGGGGAAGAGCTCACCGTGGTCAAGCCCGAAGTGTGCTGGCAGCTGCCGATTCGCCGGCACGAAGACTATGAGGAGCGCCCCGACGGGGAGGAAATACTGCGCACCACCATCGGTGAGTACGACCGCCGCGGGTGGGGCAACGGCGGCGAGGACTTCGATTGGTATTGCTCGGCCGATCCCTCCTGCCACACCGCGGAAGAACCGCTGTGGAAGTCGCAGAAGACCGAGCTGATCGCGCTACTCGGCGAGGAGTGCTACGAAATCCTGGCCAAGCACTGCGAGGCCCGGGCGCGCTCCGGAGTCGAGTTCCCGCGGCACCCAGCGGACCCTGGCGCTTAAGCCTCAAACTTGTATCCCAGGCCGCGCACCGTCACGAGCTGCTGCGGGTGGGAAGGCTCAGCCTCGATCTTGGAGCGGAGGCGCTTGACGTGGACGTCGAGAGTCTTTGTGTCACCCACGTAGTCCGCGCCCCAAATACGGTCGATGAGCTGACCGCGGGTCAGCACGCGCCCAGAATTGCGCAGCAGGTACTCGAGGAGATCAAATTCCTTGAGCGGCATGGACACCGGCTCGCCGGCGACAAGCACGGTGTGGCGCTCCACGTCCATGCGCACGCGGCCGCCTTCCAGAATCTGCTCGTCGGGCTCCTCCTCACCGTGATCGGAAGAGGCATCGTTGCCGCGGCGCAGCACCGCGCGGATGCGGGCGATGAGTTCGCGAGAGGAATAGGGCTTGGTCACGTAATCATCTGCGCCCAGCTCGAGCCCCACGACCTTGTCAATTTCAGAGTCGCGCGCGGTCACCATGATCACCGGCACAGAGGATGTCGCGCGCAGTTGCTTGCACACGTCCGTTCCGGACATGCCTGGCAGCATGAGGTCCAGCAAGACGATGTCCACGTGGTTCGCTGCGAACTGTTCTAGCGCACTGGGCCCGTCCGGGGCGAGGAGAACGTCGAATCCCTCCTTTCGGAGGAGGAAGGCGAGGGGATCGGCCAGCGACTCTTCATCTTCAACGATGAGGATGGTGGTCATTGCGCTTTATCCTTTCGACGAGCGGCTACGCGCGCCACGGCGCGCTGTAAACCAGGGGCGGCGGAGCTGACGGCCCCGTCTTCTATATTATCCCGATGAATAAGATTATCTGCTGGCTTTTCTTCTGCGTAGATAGGGAGCTCGATTGTGAACGTCGAGCCAGTTCCGGGGCGTGACCACAGTTTGATATTGCCGCCGTGATTAGCCACGACATGCTTCACAATGGCCAGACCAAGGCCGGTTCCACCGGTCTGCCGGGACCGCGCCTTATCCACGCGGAAGAAGCGCTCAAAGACCCGCTTCTGGTCTTCCGGGGCAATGCCGATGCCGCGGTCGGTGACGCGGATGTGGACGACCTTTCCGCCGACGACCTTCTGCGTGACCGACACCGGCATCTCATCCGGCGAATAGTGGATGGCATTTGAGATGAGGTTGGAGATCGCCGTGACCAAGAGGGACTTGTCCCCCATGACCTGGACCCCTTCGGAATCACCGCGGGTGAGCTGATTGTGGTGGGAATCGGCGGCAAGCTGGTTGCGGGTAATAGCCTCATCGATGATCTCATCGAGATCGAGCGGCTCCATTTCCGGGAGCGCCTCCGCCCCCTGCAGTTTAGACAAGGAGATGAGCTCGCTGACCATGTCGGCCATACGCGCCGCCTCCTTCTGCACCTTGCTGCCGAAATACTCGACATGCTCGGGATTCCCGGTGTCCTCAAGGAGGGCCTCAGCCAGCAGCGCGATGCCACCCACCGGGGTTTTCAGCTCGTGGGACACGTTGGCCACGAAGTCACGGCGAGCGGATTCCATGCGCACCGACTCGGACTCGTCGGTGCCGTAGACGATGACGAAGCGATCGTCGTTCAGCGTCAGCGGCTGGACCACCGCACGCACCTGAATCACGCGATTTCCGGTGCGCCGCTTCGGGATAGAAAGGTCCAGCGTTCGGGTCTCTTTATCCTCGAAAACCTCCTGCGCTACCTTCCACAGATCGGGGTTCACCGCCCGGTCGTGCACCATCGACATCTCATGGGAGGCAGGGTTAGAAAAAATGATCTCTTTGGACCGCGAGAGCACGGCCATCCCGGCTGGAGAGCCGGACACGGCGAGGTGCAAGACCTGGCTAACGCTGGTGACCTGGTTCGCATCCGCATCACGGACGCGGCGGCGCACCAGGCGCTCGCGGACCCGGGTAATCACCGGTATGGCCAGGCCGCAGGCCACCACGCCGGCCAGGAAAGCTAGTACCAGTTCCACAATCATTCACGCCCCTACAAAGAATCCCCAAGGAGTATAGGCTCCTTGGGGATCGTGCGCAGCACGTAGCGGTTTTCGGCTACTTCTTGCCACCCTGCGCGGCCACGGCGGCTGCACCAGCAGCGGCAGCCTCCGGATCCAGGTAGGTGCCACCCGGGTTCACCACGGAACCGTCTTCGGCGATCTCGTAGACCAGCGGGATGCCCGTCGGGATATTGAGGCCGGCGATCTCCTCATCGGAGATCTGATCCAGGTGCTTGACCAGCGCGCGCAGGGAGTTACCGTGTGCGGCGATGAGAACGGTCTCACCCTTCTTGGCGCGCGGGAGGATCTCCTCCTCGAAGTAAGGAACGAAGCGCTCGACGACATCCTTCAGGCACTCCGTACGCGGAACCTGATCCAGGTTGGCGTAGCGCGGGTCACCGGCCTGGGAGTACTCGGCGCCGTCCTCCAGCTCCGGCGGCGGGGTGCCGTAGGAGCGGCGCCATGCCATGAACTGTTCCTCGCCGTACTTGTCCTTGGTCTCGGCCTTGTTGAGGCCCTGCAGTGCGCCGTAGTGGCGCTCGTTCAGGCGCCAATCGCGCACGACCGGAATCCAGTGGCGGTCTGCGGCATTAAGCGCAATGTTGGCCGTGCGGATGGCGCGGCGCAGGAGGGAGGTGTACACGACGGTCGGCAGAATGCCCTGCTCCTTGAGCAGCTCGCCGCCACGCTTGGCCTCACCCTCACCCTTGGCGGTGAGGTTGACATCAACCCAACCGGTGAACTGGTTGGACTCGTTCCATTCGGACTGTCCGTGTCGAAGTAGAATCAGCTTTCCGTTACTCATAAACACCAGCATGCCACGTTTTTCGGCCGCTTGCCTGTGAACCCGGGCACATCACCCCTAACTGTGGGTTTATGCCCGCTTATGTGGGATTAATATCCGATTGCCCGGCGCGCATGGCAGTCCGGAATCTCGATGCTCATGGCGTCGGCGTAGATGTTCTCCAACTGGGCGGCGGCCGCCGCCCAACTAAACTGCTGGGCGTGATCGACGGCGGCTTCGCCCATGGCGATGCGGCGGGGGTCGTCGTCAAGCAACTGCTCCAGTGCATCCGCCCAATCTTGCGCCGAATGGGAGTGGACGAGCAGACCAGTATCGCCGTCTGCAACCGCGATGGGCAAGCCGCCGACAGCCGCCGCCACGACGGGTGTTCCGGAAGCCTGGGCCTCCATGGCCACCAGCCCAAAGGACTCGTTATAACTGGGGACCGCGACAATATCCGCGGCCTGATAGATGGCTACGAGCTCCTGCGGCGGGCGCGGGCTGAGGAAGCGCACGACGCGCTCCACCCCCAGCTCGCGGGCGAGGTTGTGGTAGGTATCCGGCGAGGAATTCGCCCCCGAAGCACCACCGCAGATGACGACGCGCAGGCGGCGATCCGGATCGCGCTCCATCAGCTCCGCCGTTGCGCGAATGAGTACGTCAGGGCCCTTGAATTTTTGCAGGCGGCCCACAAACGCCACCACCTTGGTGTGCAGCGGGATGCCCAGCTGGCGGCGCGCACGCTCCGTCATGCGGTCGGTGCCCGGGGTATAGAGCTCCGTGTCCGCACCCGGGGAGACCACAACGATATTGTCCGGCGATGCATCGTAGTGCTCGATCAGATCGCGAGTCTCCTGGGCTGTATTAACCACCAGGATGTCAGCGTTATCCACCAGCTGCTGTTCACAGATGCGGCGCGCCTCAGTCTCTGGGGTGTCATCGAGAGTGCGGTGCACGTTCTTCACCGCGGCCAGCGTGTGCGCGGTGTGGACGAGGGGGATGTCCCACAGATCGCGCAATAACCATCCCACCTGACCGGAGAGCCAATAGTGAGAGTGGATGACGTCATAGTCCACCTCAAAGCAGCGCGCGAAGTTATAGATCCCGCCCGTAAACGCGGCCAACTGGGTAGGCAGTTCTTCCTTACTCAAGCCCTCATAGGGCCCCGCCACAATGTTGATGACGCGCAGGCGCTCCTCGACGCCCACCACCTCGCCCTGACTGGGGCGCGTGGCACGGGTGAAAATATCGACCTCCACGCCGCGGCGCGCGAGCTGGCGAGCAGTGTTGAGAACGTAGACGTTCATGCCGCCCGCATCCCCGGAACCGGGCTGCTCGAGGGGCGAGGTATGCATGGAAATCATCGCGATGCGCATAATTTCCCAGTGTATCCCGAAACGACCCGCGTTATACTGGCCCGTACCTTAACCTACGCGACCGAAAGGTGAATCGATGTCGGCATACGAGTCCAAGGCGTGGCTCCAGTACTACCCGGAGTGGACACCGCACAGCCTGGAATACGGGGACACCACGCTTCTCGACGTTTACGACAACAACCTCGCGCTCCACCCCGACAAGCCGGCAACCTACTTCTTCGGCCGCACGCAAACCTACGCCGAGCTGGACAAGCAGGTCCGCCGCGCCGCCGCCGGCCTGCGCGCCTTCGGAGTGCGCCCGGGGGACCGCGTGGCCATCGTCGCCCCCAACTGCCCGCAGTTCATCGCCTCCTTCTGGGCCGTGCTCAAGCTGGGCGCCATCGCGGTTTTACACAACCCTCTCTACACTGCCCACGAGCTGGAGGGCCTGTTCCAGAACCACGGCGCGCGCATCGCCATTTCCTGGGATAAGACGGCCTCCACCTTGGAGAAGCTGCGCCCGACGACCTCCTTGGAGACCGTCGTCTCCATCAACATGATCAACGCGATGCCGACCCCGCAGCGCCTGGCCCTGCGCCTGCCCATCCCGCCGCTGAAATCCAAGCGCGATCAGCTCACCGCCCCGGCGCCGAACACGGTGCCGTGGGAGTCCCTCGTTGGCAACGCCATTGGCGGCGATGGTTCTGATGTCATCACGCCGGAGGACGTCACCAAGGACACCACCGCGCTCATCCTGTACACCTCCGGCACCACCGGCAGCCCCAAGGGCGCGGAGCTGACCCACGGCAACCTTTTCTCCAACCTGCTCATGGGCAAGCACTGGGTCCCAGGCCTGGGCGATTCCCCGGAGCGCATGCTCGCTGCGCTCCCCTTCTTCCACGCCTACGGCCTGACCATGAATGCCACCTTGGCGCCGCTCATCGCCAGCGAATTGGTTCTGCTGCCGAGCCCGCAGATGCCGCTCATCATGGAGCTGATGAAGAAGCACACCCCGACCTGGGTGCCGGGCGTGCCAACCCTGTACGAGCGCATCGTGGCGAAGGCGGAAGAAGATGACGTCTCCCTGGACGGCGTGCGCGCGGCCTTCTCCGGAGCGTCGACCCTGCCGGTCAATACCGTGGAGAAGTGGGAGAAGTACACCGGCGGCATGCTCGTGGAGGGCTATGGCCTGACGGAGTGTTCGCCCATCATCGTGGGTAACCCGATGAGTGACGCCCGCCGCCCCGGCTACGTGGGTATCCCCTTCCCGGATACCGAGATTCGCATTGCTAACCCGGACAACCTGGATGAGACCATGCCGGATGGCCAGGAGGGTGAGGTGCTGGCCCGCGGCCCGCAGATCTTTAAGGGCTACTTCGGCGATGAGGAAGCCACAGAGAAGGCCTTCCACAATGGCTGGTTCCGCACCGGCGATATGGGCGTGATGGAGGAAGACGGCTTTATCCGCCTGGTCAGCCGCATCAAGGAAATCATCATCACCGGCGGATTCAACGTCTACCCCGGTGAGGTTGAGGAAACCCTGCTGGATCACCCAGACGTGGCGGAGGCCGCCGTGGTGGGCCGCCCGCGTTCGGACGGTTCGGAGGACGTCGTAGCCTGCATCGTGCTTAACGACGGCGCCGCGCTCGACCCCGAAGGCCTCAAGGACTACTGCCGCGAGCGCCTGACCCGCTACAAGGTGCCGCGCACCTTCTACCACTTCGAAAAGCTGGCCACCGACCAGCTGGGCAAGATTCGCCGCCGCGAGGTTCAGGCGGATCTGCTCGAGCGCCTCAAAGCGGAGAAGTAGCACTCCATAGCCCCGGAACCGATCCCTGCGTGATAAACGCACATCACCGGGGCTATTGATTTATCCCGAAAAGATTTCGTTACTGCAAGCAACTTTGCAAAGATTTGCGAGACTTTCGTCACAAATTAGTTATACTGTTTCACACATAACAAGTTTGACCACCTAAGGAGTTCGCGAACATGACCGAAGCCCCTGCTCAGGCCTCTTCCGCCTTTGAGACGAAAGCCTGGCTCCAGTACTACCCTGAGTGGACTAAACCTAATCTGGACTACGGCACCGAAACGCTTTTGGACTCCTACCGAGAGACCGTGGAGGAATTCGGCGACAGGCCGGCGACGTGGTTCTTCGGTCACCAGATGACCTACCGCGAACTCGATACCCACGTGCGCGCCGCCGCAGCGGGCCTCAAGGCCTTCGGCATCCGTCCTGGTGATCGCGTCGCCGTAGCACTGCCCAACTGCCCCCAACACGTGGCGGTGTTCTACGCCATCCTGAAACTGGGGGCGACCGTCGTGGAGCACAACCCGCTCTACACCACGGCTGAGCTCGAGCCCCTCTTCCAGGATCACGCCGCCCGCGTGGCCGTGGTCTGGGATAAGGCGAGCCCCACCTTTGAGAAGCTGCGTGATTCCACACCGCTCGAAACGATTGTTACGGTCAACATGATCGAGGCCATGCCGCGCCGCAAGCAGCTGCTGTTGCGCTTGCCGCTTCCCTTCATCAAGGACAAGCGCGCGGAGCTCTCAGTTGCCGCTCCCAATACCGTGCCGTGGAACGTGCTCACGGGGCGCGCCATCGGCGGGCAGGGCTACAAGCTGGAGGATGCGACGGTCGATCTCAATGACACCGCACTCATTCTCTACACATCCGGAACCACCGGCAGGCCCAAAGGCGCGGAGCTGACCCACTCCAACCTGTATTGCAACATGAAGATGGCGGAAGCATGGGTCCCCGAATTGGGCAACAAGGCCGAGCGCATGCTCGCCGCCCTCCCCCTCTTCCATGTCTACGGCCTCACCCTTATCGCCGCCCTCGGCGTGCACATCGGCGGTGAGCTCGTCCTCACCCCAGCTCCCAAGGTGCCGCTTCTTCTCGAGATCATGAAGAAGCGCCGCCCTACTTGGATGCCGGGCGTGCCCACGATCTACGCCAAGGTCATGGAAGCGGCCCAGGAACGGGGCATCGATCTGCACGGCATCGAGAACAGCCTTTCGGGCGCAGCGGCGCTACCGGCGGAGATCGTTGAGGAATGGGAAACGGTCACCGGCGGCCTGCTCGTAGAAGGCTACGGGCTCACGGAAACCTCGCCGATCGTGGCCGCGAACCCGCTCAACAAGAACCGCCGCCCCGGCTACATCGGCATCCCCTTCCCGGATACCGAGGTGCGCATCGGCAACCCAGACAACCTCAGCGAGACCCAGCCGGATGGCACCGCGGGCGAGCTCCTCGTGCGCGGACCGCAGGTATTCAAGGGCTATTTCAACATGCCGGAAGCCACCGAGCAGGCTTTCCACGACGGCTGGTACCGCACGGGCGACATGGCGGTTATGGAGTCCGATGGCTTCATCAAGATCGTCTCCCGCATCAAGGAAATGATCATTACCGGCGGCTTCAACATTTACCCGGCCGAGGTGGAAGACGTGATCCGCCAGCACCCAGACGTCACCAACGTGGCTGTCGTTGGCCGTCCGCGCGCGGATGGATCCGAGGACGTCGTGGCCTGCATCATCCTAGAGGACGGCGCGGTGCTCGACCCGGAGGGGCTCAAGGACTACTGCCGCGAGCGTCTGACCCGCTACAAGGTGCCGCGCACCTTCTACCACTTCGAGCACCTGGCCTCCGACCAGCTGGGGAAGGTCCGCCGCCGCGAAGTACAGAAGGACCTCCTGAAGCTGCTTGGAGAACAGGCACCGGCCTAGGCAGCGCGGTCGATATAGCGCATCACGCGCATAGGGTTGAAGGTTCGGTAGAACGCTTCACCAGCACCGACAAGCTGGCTCACCAACGTGCTGAGCTGCCAGTCCAGCTGCTCATCGGTATAGCCCCACTTCGTGGGAATACGGGCCGTGGTCACCAGGACGAGGTCCTGCTCTTCGCCGCCATCGAGGTCCACTACCTCGATGCGCGCGGAGTAGACGTATTGATCATCATTCATAAACTCGGCCCAGCGCACGAGCGCATCAAGGTCGCAAGCACAGCGTCCGGAGGGTGTGACGAGGCTGAGTTCAATATCTCCGGAGCCATCACGAGCGGATTCAATAGTGATCGCGTGTTCATTGATAAGGATGCTCACCGCCCCATTCCGGTGATCCACCACGTGGACGGGCGTACCGACCATCACCAGGCGCGTAGCTCGCTCGTGGACCCGCCACATCCCCACTACTGAAACACCATAAGCTTCGCTGAAATAGTGGGGAGAGACCGGCTTGATCCCGGCCCCTTTGCGCGGCTTCGAGGGATGCTCCGGAAACTGCTCATCCAGGCGCGCGAAGACCGCTGACATTTCGACTGCATAGCCCGCGATGATGCTCTTTAGCTGAGCATTCGTGGCCGTCGACGGCAGATAAGGCGGTGCGAAGATCCGCAAGTGGGTGTGCATGTCGGAGCTTCCACAGGGCTCGGCCACGAGGTTGCCGGAGATCCCACCGCCGTTGAGATCGTTGACCTCCATGCGCAAAGGCTGCCGGTCCGGGTCGAAGCACACCGCACCACCCCAATACCCGAGCACGCAGAGGCCGCCCATCTCCTCGTTGACGTCGATGCTTAAGAATCCGCCGGCAATCTTGATGGTGGGCAAGCCGGTTGAGGAATCCTCCTCAAGCTTGCCTGCCAGCTTGGTCATGGTGTTGATAACTCGACTCTTGCTAATCCGAGCCGGTGTCTTGATTGTTTTCTCAGTTGCTGATTGAGACATTGTCCCCCCTTGAATTTCTTTTCTCTATGCTGCGCGAACCGTTGCTGAGCCACCCCGCTCCTCCCCGAGCCACCGCAGTGAGGCCAAGAATACAAAAGGTTGCGCAATTTCGCGCGGCGGGACCCTAAAGAGTGCACCCGCACCCAAACGTGAGAAAAACCTCACATTTTCCGCGCGGGAGACACCTATGCGCAAGGGCTTCGACTACGGTGGCTCATCATGATTGTTCTGTAGGGCTAACTAAGTCTGCCCGCAGCTCTTCATCACACTGTTCCCCATCAGCTCAAAAGAGGAAAGATGCCTGTAACTATGCTGCATTCCATGCCCCGCCCGGCCGTGCTTTTCGCCGGACAAGGCTCCGATTGGCAAGGTTTCATCGCCACCGCCGCGCAGACTGCCGCCACTGCCGAATCCCTACGTGAGGCCCTCGCCCAAGCCCGCAGCCTCACCGGCCCCGCCGCACGCACCATCGCCTCCACCTGCCCCGGCGCGCTGGAGCGCCTCGAACAACTCATCGCTGGTTCCACCGAGTCCAGTCCCCTCGACGCGCTGCCGGCGGTATCCATCCCGGGCATCGTCCTGGGCCAGATTGCCGCCATCGAGCAGCTGCATGACCTAGGCGTCGACATCGATGAGCGCGCTGGGCATTCGCAGGGAAGCTTGGGCGCGTTGGCCGTCGACAAGCCGGCGCACGCCCTCGCCCTGGCCATCCTGATGGGGACCGCCGCCAGTGCGGTCAACGGCTCCGATCCGCGCTCGCAGATGCTGTCTGTCCGTGGCCTGGAGCGCGGCTTCGTCACTGAGCACCTGCACGGCACCGCCGCCATCGCCGTGGTCAACGGGCGCCGCCACTTTGCACTGTCCGGCAGCCCGGAGGACCTGGCTGCCACCCGCACCGCCATCGAGGAGGCCGTCAAGGGCTTCAACGCCGAGCTGGAGAAGCGCACCATCGGCGGCGATGAGCTCAGCCCGCGCTTCGATGAGCTACCCGTGGCCCTCCCCTTCCACAACCCGGTTTTGGCCATGGCGGCCGAGCGCACCGTGGCGCTGGCGCAGAAGTGCGGCCTCGACGTGGATGAGGCCCGCGCGCAGGCCGAGGCCATCCTGGTCAACGAACACGATTGGCCGGCCACCCTGGCTGCACTCGACTCCGAGCACCTCATTGTCCTGGACCGCGCGCTGACCGCCCTCACCCGCCGCGTCGTGGAGGGAACGGGTGTCACAGTAGTCTCGGCCGCCACCCCGCACGAGCTTGATGCGCTGGCCACGCCAGGCACTGAACTGCCCAAGGCCCTCAACTACGCCGACTTCGCCCCGCGCACCATCGAGCTTCCCAATGGCCGCACCTACACCCAGACCCGCTTCTCCGATCTCACGGGCCTGTCCCCCATCATGCTGGGCGGCATGACGCCGACGTCTGCCGATGGTGAGATCGTCGCCGCGGCGGCCAACGCCGGGCACTGGACGGAGATGGCCGGCGGCGGCATGTACTCCGATGAGGTCTTCCGCTCGCACCTGGCCACAATGGAGCAGCACCTGCGCCCCGGCCGCACGGCGCAGTTCAACACCATGTTCTTTGACCGCTTCCTGTGGAACCTGCACTTCGGCCAGGCGCGCATCGTGCCCAAGGCACGCGCGGCCGGTGCGGCTTTCAACGGTGTGTGCATCTCCGCCGGTATCCCGGAAGTAGAGGAAGCCGGCGAGCTGCTGGACCGCCTCCACGCCGACGGTTTCCCTTTCATCTCCTTCAAGCCCGGTACCGCAAAGCAGATCCGGGATGTGCTGGCCATCGCCACGGCCTACCCGGAGGACCGCATCATCATGCAGGTCGAGGACGGCCACGCCGGCGGCCACCACTCCTGGGTCAACCTGGATGACATGCTGCTGGATACCTACGCCGAAATCCGCCAGCACCCCAACGTCTACCTGGCAGTCGGCGGCGGCATCGCTTCCCCGGACCGCGCCACCTCCTACCTCACCGGTGAGTGGGCGAAGAAGCATGCGATGCCGGCCATGCCTGTCGACGCCGTCTTCATCGGCACCGTCGCCATGGCCACCAAGGAAGCCAAGGCCACCGATTCGGTGAAGGACCTGCTGGTCAACACCACCGGTATTTCCCCGGAAGACAACGATGGCTGGGTCGGCCGCGGAACCGGCGCGCATGGCGTGGCGTCCTCGCAGTCCCACCTGCTGGCGGACATCCACGACCTGGATAATTCCTTCGCGGCGGCCTCGCGCCTGATTACTTCCCTGAACATCGAGGAATACCCGGCCCACCGCCAGGAGATCATCGACGCGCTGGCCAAGACCTGCAAGCCTTACTTCGGCGATGTGGAGTCCATGACCTACGCGGAGTGGCTGGAGCGCTTCGTGGAGCTGGCCCACCCGTTCGTGGATCCCAGCTGGGATGACCGCTTCCTCGATCTCCTCCACCGCGTCGAAGCCCGCCTGAACCCGGCTGACCATGGCCAGATTGCAACTCTCTTCACCAGCGTTGAGGACGTCCACGATGCCCCGCGAGCCGTCGCTAAGCTGCTGGCCGAGTACCCCGCCACACGTACCACCGAGGTCTCCACGCGCGATGCCGCCTGGTGGATTTCGCTGCACTATAAGCACGTCAAGCCCATGCCGTGGGTGCCCGCCATCGATGGCGACCTCAAGAGCTGGTTTGGCAAGGACACGTTGTGGCAGGCCCAGGATGAGCGCTATTCCGCCGACCAGGTGCGCATCATCCCCGGACCTGTGGCGGTGGCGGGCATTACCAAGAAGAACGAGCCGGTGGCAGAGCTGCTTGGCCGCTTCGAGCAGGCCACCACGGATGCGCTGCTGGAGCAGGGCTCGTCCCCGCAGAAGGCTTTCTCCCGCCTGAATTCCGCCGCCGATGAGGCCGCGTTCCTGCGTACTTCTCCTACCCTGTTGTGGCACGGCCACCTCATGGCCAACCCGGCTTATGAGATGGATGAGAACGCCTTCGACCTGCGCCAGGATGCCGAGGGCAACTGGGAGATCGTCATCACCGCGGATTCCTACTGGGATGACCTGCCCGAGGAGCAGCGCCCCTTCTACGTTCGCGAGGTCACCGTCCCTGTGGACCTGCCGGAGGACGTGGCCACGGGTGGCTCCCCGGTGGTCTCCGAGGAGCGCCTGCCCAACTCCGTCTTCACCCTCCTGGAGGGCCTGGCTGGTGTCGGCTCCACGGCGGAGCAGGGCGATGAGATCACGGAGATGCCCACCGTCGAGTCTGGCTACTCCTTCCACTTCCCCGCCTCGCTGCTCTCCGCACACAGCGCGGTGACCTGCGGCGATGCTGCAGCCGAGAAGGCCGGCACCCCGGATGTTCTGGTCGGTCCCTGCTGGCCGGCCATCTATGCCGCGCTCGGCTCCGGGCGCTTGGAGGATGGCTACCCCGTCATCGAGGGCCTGCTCAACGCGGTGCACCTGGACCACGTCATCGACCTGCGCGTGCCGCTGGAGCAGCTTGCCGACGGCCGCCAGATCGACGTCACCTCCTCCTGCACCGCCATCGAGGAATCTGTCTCTGGGCGCATCGTCACGGTCGAGCTCGAGCTCAAGGACCACGCTTCCGGTGATGTCGTGGCCACGCAGATGCACCGCTTTGCCATCCGCGGCCGCGCCACCGGCACCGCCGCGCCGAGCCAGGCACCGGAGTGGGGCGGCGGCAAGTCCGCCACCAAGGTGGTGCCGACGCCACGCTCCTTCGTCGACCGCGCCACCGTCACCGCCCCGCAGGATATGACTCCCTTCGCGCTGGTCTCCGGTGACTATAACCCGATTCACACCTCCTATAACGCGGCCCAGCTGGTTAACCTGCAGGCACCGCTGGTGCACGGCATGTGGCTCTCGGCCGCCGCGCAGCAGGTGGCCGGACGCCACGGCCGCGTGGTGGGCTGGACCTACTCCATGTACGGCATGGTGCAGCTGGGCGATGACATCGAGGTCACCGTCGAGCGCGTCGGCCGCAAGGGCATCCACCAGGCCCTCGAGGTCACCTGCCGCATCGAGGGCGAAGTCGTCTCCCGCGGCCAGGCCCTGCTTGCCGCGCCGACCACGGCTTATGTCTACCCCGGCCAGGGCATCCAGACCGAAGGCATGGGCAAGGGCGACCGCCAGGCCTCCCCGGCAGCACGCGAGGCCTGGCGCCGCGCCGATGCGCATACCCGCGAGAACCTGGGCTTTAGCATCCAGAAGATCATCGATGAGAACCCGACGGAGCTGACCGTCCGCGGCACCACCTTCCGCCACCCGCAGGGTGTGCTGCACCTGACCCAGTTCACACAGGTGGCCCTGGCCGTGGTGGCCTATGCCCAGACCGAGCGCCTGCGCGCCGAGGACACCCTGGCTCCGACCTCCTACTTCGCCGGCCACTCCCTGGGCGAGTACACCGCGCTGGCTTCGCTAGCGAATATCTTCGACCTTGAGGGTGTCATCGACATCGTCTACTCCCGCGGCTCCGCCATGGGCAGCCTCGTTCCGCGCGATGCTGAAGGCAACTCCGAATACGCCATGGCGGCACTGCGCCCGAACATGGCTGGTATTGATGCCGACAGCGTCGACGCTTGGGTGGCTGAGGTCGCCGCGGCCACCGGCGAGTTCCTGGAGATTGTTAACTACAACATCCGCGGCCAGCAGTACTCCGTCGCCGGCACCAAGAAGGGGCTGAAGGCACTGGTGGACAAGGCCAATGCCATCGCCCCACGCGCGGCGGTCATGGTCCCGGGCATCGACGTGCCTTTCCACTCCCGCGTGCTGCGCGAGGGTGTTCCGGCCTTCGCCGAAAAACTCGACGAGCTCCTGCCGCAGGAGCTGGACCTCGATGCCCTGGTAGGACGCTATATCCCGAACCTGGTGGCCCGCCCCTTCGAGCTGACCCAGGACTTCGTCGACGCCGTGGCCCCGCTGGCGCCCTCCGGCAAGCTGGACGGGCTGAAGGTGGAGGACCTCTCCAAGCACGAGCTCGCCCGCCTGCTGCTCATTGAGCTGCTGTCCTGGCAGTTCGCCTCACCTGTGCGCTGGATTGAGACCCAGGAGCTCCTCTTCGGCAAGGTCGAGCAGATCATCGAGGTCGGCCTGGCTTCTTCCCCGACGCTGACCAACCTGGCGACCCGCTCGCTGGCCGTCGCCGGCATCCCGGAAGGCACCATCCGCGTGCTCAACGTGGAGCGCGACCAGGAGCAGGTCATGCTTGCCGACGTCTCCGAAGCCCCAGCCGCCGAACCGGCTCCGGAATCCGACGCCGAGGAGGCACCACAAGCCAACGAGGCACCAGCCGAGGCTGCCGAGGCTCCGGCTGCGGCCGCGCCAGCTGCCGCACCTGCTCCTGCGCCTACCGCAGCCGCCGCCTCCGGCGACGCCCCCGAGCTGCGCTTCGGCGCGGCGGAGGCCATCATGGTGCTCTTCGCCTTCCAGAACAAGATCCGCGTGGACCAGATCGCGGACTCCGACACCGTGGAGGAGCTGACCAACGGTGTGTCCTCGCGCCGTAACCAGCTGCTCATGGACATGTCCGCGGAAATCGGCGTGCCGGCCATCGATGGCGCCGCCGATGCCGACGTGGCTACGCTGCGCGAGAAGGTCGCCACCGCCGCCCCGGGCTACTCCGCGTTCGGCCCGGTGCTGGGTGAGGCCGTCGGTGCGCGCCTGCGCCAGCTCTTCGGCGCTGCGGGCCTCAAGCCCACCGCCGTGGCGGACTACGTCACCGGCACCTGGGGCCTGCCCGAGTCCTGGGTTGCCCACGTCGAGGCAGAAATCCTGCTCGGCTCCCGCGAGGAGGACTCGGTGCGCGGCGGATCGCTGAACACCGTGCCGGCGAGCGCTACCTCGAAGCCCGCGGCACACGAGCTGATCGACGCCGCCGTCCAGGCCGTCGCCGCTACCCACGGTGCATCCGTATCCAAGGGCGCGGCCGCCGGTGGCGCCGGTGGCGGTGCCGTGGTTGACTCCGCTGCGCTCGATGCCTTCGCCGAGACCGTCACCGGTGAGAACGGCGTGCTGGCTACAGCCGCCCGTCAGCTTCTCTCCCAGCTGGGCTTGGACTCCGAACCGGAGCTCATCGAGGCCCCTGACACCACCGTCATCGATGCCGTTGAGGCAGAGCTCGGCTCCGGCTGGCTCAAGTCCGTCACGCCCTCCTTCGATGCGAACAAGGCCGTGCTTTTCGACGATTCCTGGGCCATCGCCCGCGAGCGCCTCGCCCGCGTGGCGCTGGGCCAGGCCGAGTACCCAGTGGACAGCTTCCACGGTGCCGGCGAGGATCTAGCTCGCCAGGCCCGCTGGTGGAAGCGCGAAGACATCGCGCAGGCCGCCGTGGACACCACCCCCGGCGCGTTCGCCGGTGAGGTCGCCCTGGTCACGGGCGCTGCGCCTGGTTCCATCGCCACCGCACTGGTGGAGCGCCTGCTGGAGGGCGGCGCGACCGTCATCATGACCGCCTCCCGTGTCAGCCAGGCCCGCAAGGAGTTCGCGCGCACGCTCTACGCCGAGCACGGCGCCGCCGGTTCCGCCCTGTGGCTGGTCCCGGCGAACCTGTCGAGCTTCCGTGATATTGACGCCCTCATCGACTGGATCGGCACTGAGCAGCGCGAGTCCGTGGGCAACGAGGTCAAGATTCTCAAGCCTGCGCTGACCCCGACGCTGGCCTTCCCCTTCGCCGCGCCGAGTGTCTCCGGCTCGCTGGCGGATGCCTCCGGAACGACCGAGACGCAGGCCCGCCTGTTGCTGTGGTCCGTCGAGCGCACCATTGCGGGGCTGGCGAGGTTGAGTCAGGGGGACGTCGACAAGCGCTGCCACGTCGTCCTGCCGGGCTCGCCCAACCGCGGCACCTTCGGTGGCGACGGCGCCTACGGCGAGGTCAAGGCGGCACTCGATGCCATCCTCAACAAGTGGAAGGTCGAAGCCGGCTGGCCGCAGGGTGTCACCCTGGCGCAGGCCAAGATCGGCTGGGTGGCTGGCACGCACCTCATGGGCGGCAACGATGGGCTGGTGCCCGCCGCCGAGAAGGCCGGCATCAAGGTGTGGAGCCCGGAGGAGATTTCCACCGAGCTCATGGACCTGGCCAGCGCCGACTCGCGCGCGCAAGCAGCGCATGCCCCGGTGGAGAAGGACCTCACCGGCGGCCTGGAGGGCTTCTCTCTCACCGAGCTCGCCGCAGATGTGGAGCCGGCTGACGTCGATCCGCACGAGGATAAGGAGGCTCCCGCGACCATCACCGCGCTGCCCAACCAGGTGCAGGCGGTTCAGCCAGGCCTGGAGGAAGAAGTTGGCCAGGTCACCACGGACCTGGAGGACATGGTGGTCATCGCCGGTATCGGCGAGGTCTCCTCGTGGGGCTCCGGCCGCACACGCTTCGAGGCCGAGTATGGCCTGCAGCGCGATGGTTCCGCAGAGCTCACCGCCGCCGGTGTGCTGGAGCTGGCCTGGATGACCGGGCTGGTGGAATGGCGCGAAGACCCACACCCGGGTTGGTTCGTGGTGGAGAGCGATGAAGAGATTGCCGAAGAGGACATCTTCGAGCGCTTCCGCGATGAGGTCGTCGCACGCTCCGGCGTGCGCACGCTGACCGATAAGTACCACCTCACCGACAGCGGCTCCATCGACCTGACCACCGTCTTCCTGGACCGCGACGTCACCTTCACCGTGGATTCGGAGGCCACCGCACGCGATATCCAGGAGGCGGACCCAGAGTTCGTCAGCATCGCCGAAGTAGACGGCGAATGGCAGATCACCCGCCGCCAGGGTGCCACCGTTAAGGTGCCGCGCAAGGCCACGCTGACCCGCACCGTCGCCGCGCAGATGCCGGATGACTTCGACGCCGCCAAGTGGGGAATCCCGGAGCACATGCTCGATTCCCTCGACCGCATGGCGGTGTGGACCCTGGTCAGCGCGGTGGATGCCTTCACCCAGGCCGGCTTCTCCCCGGCAGAGCTGCTGCGCTCCATTCACCCGGGTCAGGTGGCCACCACGCAGGGCACCGGCATCGGCGGCATGGAGTCCCTGCACAAGGTCTTCGTCACCCGCTTCCTCGGCGAGGAGCGCCCGTCCGACATCCTGCAGGAAGCCCTGCCGAACGTCATCGCGGCGCACACCATGCAGTCCCTGGTGGGCGGCTACGGCTCCATGATTCACCCCATCGGCGCCTGCGCTACCGCGGCGGTCTCGATTGAGGAGGCCGTGGACAAGATTGCCCTGGGCAAGGCTGATGCGGTCGTGGCCGGCGGTATCGACGATGTCCAGGTGGAATCCCTCCAGGGCTTCGGCGACATGAACGCCACCGCGGAGACCGCGAAGATGACAGCCAAGGGGATCGATGATCGCTTCATCTCCCGCGCCAACGACCGCCGCCGCGGCGGCTTCCTCGAAGGCGAGGGCGGCGGCACAGTCCTGCTAGTTCGTGCCTCACTAGCAGCCGACTTAGGACTGCCGGTGCTCGCGGTGGTCGCGCACGCTGCCTCCTATGGCGACGGCGCCCACACCTCCATCCCGGCCCCGGGCCTGGGTGCACTGGGCGCTGGCCGCGGCCGGGAGAACTCCCGCCTGGCGCGCTCGCTGCGCGGTCTGGGCCTGACGCCAAACGACGTCAGCGTCCTGTCCAAGCACGACACCTCCACCAACGCCAACGACCCCAACGAGTCGGAGCTGCACTCCCTGCTGTGGCCGGCGATTGGCCGCGATGAGGACCAGCCGATGTTCGTCATCTCCCAGAAGACGCTCACCGGCCACTCCAAGGCGGGTGCCGCGCTCTTCCAGACCGGCGGCATCATCGATGTCTTCCGCACGCACCGCATCCCGGCGAATGTGTCCCTGGACTGCGTCGACCCGCTCATCGCCCCGAAGGCGCCGAACCTGGTGTGGCTGCGCTCCCCGCTGGACCTCGCCGCAGCGGGCCACAGCGTGAAGGCCGCGGCACTGACCTCGCTTGGCTTCGGCCACGTCAGCGCGCTCATCGTCTACGCCCACCCAAGCGTGTTCGAGCAGGCCGTGTCCCAGCAGCGCGGGGCGGATGCCGCCGCCCAGTGGCGTGAGCGCGCCGAGCAGCGCCTGCGCGCCGGCCGCGCCCACTTCGAGGCCGGCATGCTGGGCCGCGCCCCGCTCTTCGAGGTCATCGAGGGCCGCCGCCTCCCGGCACGCGACGCCAAGGCCGCCGAGATTGCCATGCTTCTCGACGACTCCGCGCGCCTCACCGAGGACGGCACCTACCCCTCCGCCTAAGGCGCAGATCCCCTAACAACAAGCCCTAAGAACAAGCCGAGGACGTCCGCTAAGAAGCGGGCCTCCTCGGCTTCTTTTCTGCCTGCGCCCCTCGCCTCGTGATAGGTTTCGCATAAGGCACCGTTTACCTAAACGCGAGACTTCCAGGAACCAGAGGACGCAACATGGATATTGAAAAATTCCTCATGACAGCTGTCGGCTCACTCAGCGTCATTTCCCTTGCTGGTTGGCTCATCGCTGATTACGAGTGGTCAACCAGGGCCACAACGGTTATGGGGTTTGGGTTCCTTATCTCGGCACTGATTAACAAGCACAGGCAAGAAAAGGCCGCGGGCCAACGCCGGGTTCCAGAAGAGTCTGTGCAGTAACCACCCGGCTTCACAACTGCCCTATCTGCCAAACTTATCGCCGATCCATGCAACGCGGGGGCAAGGTTTTGGCAACTAGGCGCGTTCTTCCTCTGGCTCTTCTGCTGCCTCATCCTGTACCTGCCGCGCATTATCTGAAATCTCACGCGCCCTCTGCTCCAAGCTCTCCTGGGCGCGGGCCTGGGCTTGGGATGAGTTCTCGGCGCGCGGCGGGGCTTGGATGAAACGCTCGGAGTGCAATCCCAGCTGCAGCTCCTTGGCGCGCAGTACCTCCGCATCAATCTTGATGCCGACGATCAACACAGTGTTCATCAACCACGTGGCCACGAAGACCGCCATGACGGTACTCAGTGCACCATAAGCGCTGGCCGCAGCAAGATACTTCAGGTAGAGGCCTACCAATCCCCAGGACACGACCGTGCCCACGAGCGCCACCACGGAGCCATAGGTAATCCACCTAAAACGCCCGGGCCGCACGTTGGGGCTGAAGTGATAGAGCACCGCGATAAGCGTGAGAACCACAACCACGGTAACTGGGAAGCGCAGCCAGTTCCACACCGGGAGGAAGATTCGCACCAGGTACGTGGCGGCATCTTCTAGTCCTACGTTGCGTGCAAGCGGAATCAGCCCCTCATTAAGAACTGCATCACGCAGCAAGTTGGCAAAAAGCACGATGACCGCGCCCACCACGATGACTGCTGTCAACCCCCACATCAGCGCCCACGTGCGGATGATGCCGCGGCCCTCCACCCGGCCGTACACGGTATTGGCTGTCCGCGAGAAGGCCCGCACATACGCCGAGGCAGAAAACAGCGAAATGGCCAGGGAGATGATCAAGGCCAACGTGCCCTGCGCGCTGGAGCCAATAATCGTCCCGACGACCGCATGAGCTTGCTCAGAAAGCGAACCGGGGACGTACTGTTCGACGAGCTCAGAGGTCAGCTTCTCCACTTCCGCTTGGCGGGAGGAGAAGATGAGCGTGGCAATGGAGTAGGCGGCCAGCACCGTTGGCGCAAAAGCCATGAGCGTGAAGTAGGTCATCCCGGCGGCGCGGTCCATGAAGGCATCGTGGAAGAAGTCATTCCACGTGCGGCGGATGACCAGCCCCCAGCTCTCCTTGCGCAGGCGATTACCTTTGGCGAGGGGATTGCGCTCGTCATCATGGCCTTGAACCTCCAGGATGGTCGGGCCCTTAAACGGCACGATTGTTTCTGGCTCCTCGGCCGACATAGCGTTGCCGTCAATCTCCTCTTCGCTCATATCTGACCAGCGTATGCGGCACACCGCGCATTCAGGGGAAGGACACTCGGGCCACAGCCAGAGCCGTGGTTACACTGGGGAGGCATGACTGAGAAGAACACCGAGACCAAGATCAACGTAAAGTCCTTCGAGCTCGATCACCGGCTTGTCGCCGCCCCCTATATCCGCGTCGCCGACCGCACCGACCTGGGCGGCGGGGTCGAGATTATCAAGTATGACCTGCGCTTCTGCCAGCCCAACAAAGAGCACCTCGGTACCGAAGCACTGCACTCGGTCGAGCACATGATGGCCAACTTCATGCGCAACTACACCGACAAGCTCATTGGTTTTGCCCCGATGGGCTGCCGCACCGGCTTCTACGCCATCACCAACGGCATGGAGCAGGATGAGCTGCTCCGCGCTGTCGAGGGCGCGCTCAATGACATCCTCAATGCCACTGAGGTTCCCGCCGCCAACGAGGTGCAGTGCGGCTGGGGCGCCCACCACTCACTCGAAGGCGCGCAGGAGGCCGCACGCAACTTCCTCGCGGCCAAGGAAGAGTGGCTCAACGTCATGGCCTAAATGGCCATGACATCGGGGGCGGCGGCCCACCCGTCCTAGGACTCGAGGCGTCGGATCTGGGTGCGGGCGACGAACAGCCCGGCGACGCCAAGCCCCAAAACACTCGCCATCAAGGTGCAACGTGCTGCGCTGAACTCCGCGAACAGTCCAGGGATCAATAGGATCGCCGCCACGCAGAGAAGGCTCGAAGCAAAGAGGAGGATGGCAAAGAGTACGTCTTTGGGGATGTACATGCGAGGTCCTTTCTAGGCGGCTAGTGACTGCCTGCGGCGAACTAGTAATTCAACGCTATTTTAAATATTTCGCACTTATATTTCTACCCCTAGCCAGATGGGCTCCGGCTCCAACGTCACGCCGAAGGCCTTCTGAACCCCGGCGCGGATGTCGCGGGCCAGCGCAACGATATCGTCCGCAGTGGCCTCACCGCGGTTGGTCAGCGCCAGGGTGTGCTTGGTGGACAAGGTTGCCTTCGCGCCTGACTCTTCACCTGGGTAGCCCTTGGCAAAGCCGGCGCGCTCGATGAGCCACGCGGCGGAGAGTTTTTCCTTTCCTTCTCCTCCTTCACCCACCGCATGGCGCGGCATGCGGTCGGCATCCTCGTCGCCGCGGGTGGCGCGGACTGCTTCCTGGATGGAATCGGCAAGCTCGGGCTCGACGATGGGGTTGGTGAAGAAGGAACCGGCCGACCACGTGTCGTGATCTTCTGGGTCAAGCACCATGCCCTTGCCGCGGCGCAGCTTCAGAACGTCCTCACGGACGTCGGCCACGGGGCGGCGCTCGCCGGGGTTCTGGGTGAGCTGGCCAAAGCGCAGGGGCCTCGACAGGCCGTCAGTAGTCAGCTGCAGCTCGACGGCCAGCACCACACCGCGCCCGGTGAACTTCAGGTTGGAGTAGCGATAGGCCAGCTCCAGGTCCGCGGCCGGCACCCACGTCGCGGTCCGGGTAGCGCGCTCGTAGAGATAAACCTGCGTGAGGACGTCGGAGGTCTCCGCACCATAAGCGCCGACATTCTGCACCGGCACGGCACCCGCATTGCCCGGAATCCCGGAAAGGCACTCAATACCGCCCAGGCCGCAGTCCACGGACAAAGCCACGACGTCATCCCACACCGCACCCGCATCAGCGCGCACGAGGCCACTGGCCACGGAGACGTCAATGTCCTCGAAGTCGAGGATGACCACCACGACTTCCAGCTGACCTTCCGCCACCACGAGGTTGGAGCCGCCGCCGACGACGAGGTAGTCCTGGGAGGCGTCGTCAAGCGCTGCCAGCGCAGCGATGGCGGCCTCAGCGCTGGCGCAGCGCACCGTCACCAGCGGGGCACCGCCGATGCGCAGCGTCGTGAGATCGGCGAAGGTGGTCTCGGAATCAAGCGTGACTCCGTCAATATCAGCGAGGGTCAGGAATTTATCTAGCACGTCTACCAAGGTAGTCTGTAACTCATGTCAACCCGTAGCGAAAACACCGTGATCATCAACCAGCCCATCGATAAGGTGCACAAGGCACTGTCCACCCAGGAGTACTGGGACTTCATCGTGGCCAAGCTCTCCCCGGAACCGGGCACCGTGCACGAGTTCACCGGCAACACCGCCGTGCTCTACGAGATTCTTCCGACCTCCCTCCTCCCGGAGGCCGTCCGCGCCATGGTCTCCCAGGACCTCAAGGAAAAGCGCACCGTGACCATCGGCGAGGTTGTCGATGATCAGATGTCCGTCTCCTTCACCGCTGACGTCAAGGGCACCCCGGTCGACTTCAAGGGCGACATCACCTACAAGGGCCAGGGCGAGTCCACCGCTCTGGATTACGTCTCTGAGGTTTCCGTCAACATCCCGATGATGGGCGCTGCCATCGAACCGAAGGTTGCTGAGGCTCTGCAGGAGCTCTACACCAACGAGGGCAAGCTCACCGAAGAGTGGATCTCCAACAACCTCTAAACAGCTCTCTACAACGCAGTTGTTGCCATGGCCGATCACGCGCATAACCTGAAGGCTCAGGAAAGCGCTGGTCGGCCTTTTGGCGTTGTTACCCGCGGCACCACTAATCCCAACCGCCTGCGCCGCTGCGATCGCTGGATGGTGGCGCACCCGGAAATCTCCTCGCTGCTGCGTTCCACTAAGGAACCGCTGGCTCTCGACGTCGGCTACGGCGCCTCCCACACCACCACGGTGGAGTGGGCCGGCTGGCTGCGCAGCGTTAATCCTCATACCCGGGTGACGGGTTTGGAGATTTCCCCCGAGCGCGTGCTGCCGCCGCGCGATGGCGTGACCTTTGAGCTCGGCGGCTTCGAGCTAGCAGGCTACCGCCCACAGCTGGTGCGGGCCTTCAACGTGCTGCGCCAGTATGACGTGGACCAGGTGGAGAAAGCCTGGAACACCGTGAACTCGCGCTTGGCCCCCGGTGGGTTCTTCGTGGAGGGAACCTGCGACGAGCTGGGGCGCAGGGCGGCCTGGGTGCTTCTCGACGCCTCCGGCCCACGCACCCTAACCCTCGCCTGGGATCCCTTCGACGTTGCGCGCCCCAGCGATATCGCGGAGCGCCTGCCCAAAATCCTCATCCACCGCAACGTGCCGGGTGAGCCGATCCACGAGCTCTTGCAGGCGGCCGACGCCGCCTGGGACCGCGCCGCCGGCTGGTCTCCTTATGGCCCGCGGGTGCGCTGGCGCATGGCGCGCGAAGAACTCCGGCAGACAGTTCCGATCCATCCGGTACACCGCCGCCTGCGGGATAACGTGCTCACAGTGGATTGGAACCTGGTAGTTGGCCATCTTTAAGCCGGTGCGCCACACTAGTAGTCATGGCTTCTTCTAAATCTTCCGCCTCGACGGCCTGGAAAATCTTCATTGGCGTACTCGTGGTACTCCTGCTCATCATCCTGGTAGCTGAGCTCGGCCTGCGCTGGTTCTTAGGTTCACAGATGAAGAGCCAATTCACCCAGTCCGCCAAGGAACAGGGCGTGGAGACCTCCGAGGAACCGGAGGTGAGCTTCGGTGCTAGCCCCATGGTCTTTGGCATGCTCAACGGCAAGATTCCGCAGATGGATATGAAGACCCCGTCCACGCTGAAGATTGATGGCACCAACATCGCTGGGCAACCGGCTGCGGATGTCCACGTCGAAGACATGACGCTGTCCCAGGAGCCAGTCGCGGGCACTCTGCGGGCCTCGACGACGGTCCCGGATCAGTTCCTGCTTGCCAGCTTCCAGAAGGCCATTGCTGAGCAGTCCGGCTATGATGCCTTGGGCAACCTCGTAGTCACCGCGATTACCGCCAACGATGCCGAGGATGACCTCGAGGTGGAATTTGCCGGTGGCCTGGCCACGCTCTCGCTCAAGCCGGAAGCTCGCGACGGCAAGCTCGCCATCGATGCGAAGGAAGCATCGCTCTTCGGCTTCGACCTGCCGGAGCAGGCAACCTCCGCGATTTCGAATGCCTTGGCCGAAGGCATGGAGGAACAGCTCGCGGGACAAAAGCTCACCTTTGAGTCCGTGGACGTCGGCGCCGGCGAGCTCACGCTGACCCTCATTGGCCACGACGTCCCGATGAGCGAGCTCGATTCCGCCACGGCACCAGCACCGGAATCGGCACCGGCCAACTAAGGCTTAAGAATTAGGGCGCAGGCTCTCTACGGTGAGCTGCGTGTCTAGGTTTTCGTCGTCTGAAACGACGGACCCCGGATCAACAAGGGATTGATAGCCCGCCTGCTCCGCCAGGCGGGCTATTTCTTTAAGCGGCAATCGCGAGTCTTCGGGAAGAATGAGCCCCAAACGCACGGGCAGCGGGCAGGCCTCGCGGAGGGTGACGAGCTCGGAGAGGAGCGAGGTGGCATCCCCTAGCAGTGCATCCACCGCAACCCACACCTCGGCCGCACCAGACTGAACTGCCAGCCGTGCCTCCGCTGCCTTCACCAAAGAGTGGTGGCGCCCAGTGGGATAGCCGGCGACGGCAATGATGTGCTCGGCGCCCTCGGCGGCAAGCACATGGTGCGGGGAGACAAGCACTCGCTGCTGCCCCGCGGATTGGGTCCGCACCTCCTCCAGGGAGGCCTCAAGCAGATTCAGCATTAGTAGGAATAATCGCCGTTGATGATGGCCTTGAGCTGCGGGCGCACATCAAACCAGTACACGCCGGTGATGATGGCGCCAATCCAGCTGACAAAATACAGCGGCAGGTTCATCACCAGGGCGGAACCGACGAGTAGCCCGACCCATACCCATTTGTTCTGGCGGTCACCGGCGCGGAAGGCATCCTCCCGCGTCATCGCCGCTAGGACGGCACCGATGAGGGCAAAAAGGGATACCGCCATAAAGATGTACTGCGGTATCGACGAAATAATATCTAGAAAAGTGTGCATTAATTAGTTCTCGTCAACGACTTCGCCGTCGATGACATCGTCGTTCGGCTTTGCTGCATAGGGGTTGCGCGGGCTCTGCGGCTCCTGCGGCTGCTGGCCCGCCGCGCGCTGCTCCTTGGCGTTGTTGATAGCGCCCTGAACTCCCTCACGGGTCTCGGTGAAGGCGGTGTTGAAATCCTCACGAGCCTTCACGAAGGACTCCGAATTGCGGGTCTCGCGTGCAGCGGAGGACACAGACTCCCCAATGTTCTTGGCTGTGGAGGTCACGCGGTCAAAGAAGGACTCCTCCTTCGCGGTGCCATCACCCATGCCCGCCGCATCAGCGGCGCGGGCAATGCGTTCCGCCTGCGCGTTCTGGGCCTGGTTCTGGCGCTCTTCCTTGAAACGGCCACCAAAATCCTTGGCCACATCAAAAGCAGAGGAACCGGCATTCTTGATTGAGTCAAATACGGACATGGTCGTCACTCCTTGTTAGACGCCAAAAAGCAGATGATTAACAGTGTAGATAACCAACCCAGCCAGTGCACCCACGACCGTGCCGTTGAGGCGAATGAACTGCAGGTCCTTGCCCACCATGAGCTCGATGTTCTCGGAAGCCTCCTGAGCATCCCAGCGCTTAATGGTCTCCGGGATAATCGCGATGATCTCCGGTGCGAACTTCTCCACCGCGTAGCGCGCGGCCTTGTCCACGAACGCATTGGCCTGGGCCAGGAACTCCGAATCCTCCAGCAGCCGGTGCGCCATTTCTTTCACCTTGGCGGTCATCTTCTGGCGCAGGAAGGACTCCGGGTCAGTGAGCTGCTCAATAAGCGTGGAGGAGACCGTCGCCCACATTGCCGCCGGGGCCTTCTGCGCCTGATCGGAAGCCAGCATTTCCTGCTTGATTCCCTCGATGCGCCCGCGCATATCTTCATCCCACTGCAGGTCCGAGGCCAGCTTGGACAGGTTACGGCGAATGGCCAGGCGGGCCTCGTGGTTGCCGTTGCGGCGAACCTCATCGGCGAACTCCACGAGCTCGGCGTAGACCTTCTCCCCCACCATCTCGCGGGCAAAGCGCGGCGCCCAGCCGGGCATGCGCTCATCGATGGCGGTGACCACCGTGGATTCCATGCCGAGGATCTTGCCGTGCGCCCAGTCAATGAGGTCATCCTCCAACGGGCGCGCCTTGCCTTCCGCGATATAGCCCTCCAGCAGACGGCCCAGCGGCGGGCCCCACTCGGGTTCTGCCAGACGGGCCATGACCTGAGTGCGGATGAATTGCTCTGCCTCCGCCGGGTCTAGGTCTGCGACCACGCTGGCTGCGCGCTCACCAATCCACGCGGAGACCTCCTCCGCCCGCCCAGGCTCTACGCCCTGGCGCGCCAGCCACAGCGGCAGCTCCGCCTCACGCACCTTGGCGCTGAGTGCATCCGCGGTGAGGAAGTTCTCCTCCACGAAGTCCTTGAGCGCATCACCCACGCGGTCCTTGTTGTTGGGGATGAGCGCGGTGTGCGGGATGGGCAGCCCCATCGGCCGGCGGAACAGCGCGGTCACGGCGAACCAGTCCGCCAATCCACCGACCATTCCTGCCTCCGCCGCCGCGCGCACGTAGCCCACCCAGACGGGAGCCCCGCTTGCCGACGCCTGCCACCACGAGCACCCCAAAAAGATCACCGCCGCACCAATCAGGAAGGACAGCGCAATCGCCTTCCAGCGGCGCAGGTCCGCCCGGCGCGCCTCCTGGTTTCCTGGCTGCGGCACAAACGACGTCTGCGACGCCGACGTTTCCCGAGCCGGCTCAAGCCCTGCGTCCGCGCGGTGCGTCATGGGTTGGTTCTCCTTGGGTCTGCGTAATGATGGGGAATAGTGAATCCATTAATCAACATTAGTGGGTGTACCGGACACATTCGATAGCCACCAACACTAAGATCGACTCCTAGCTTTATGAACGCCAGCCTGCCGAGAGCCCGTTTGTGGTTCCGTGATTCACGCCCCCTTGCAGTGACGCACCAGGGCATCTTTCGTGTTGGTGTAGCCGAGAGCGGTTGCCACGTCCTTGCCGTAGAACAGGACCTGCCCGCCCGAGGTGATGGTTCGGATCGTACCGAACTCGTGGTTGGTGAACGCATGTCGCGCGGTAGCCATGACCGACTCCTTTTCCGAGAGCCGAGTAGACAATCGCGGGCGCGGAATGCGCCAGGCTCTCACCTGTCAGGCACGGCAGGCACCGAAACCGGACACGGCGTGAGGAAGGCTCTCGCCCATACGCCCCCGAGCACCGACAAATCCGGACGGGTCAGAAGGCACACTGGTGTGTGAACGTACCGATGGCCCCGTGCCCCGTGCTCTTGTTTCGGCGTCATCAACCAGGTAGCCTTGCAATCAACATGACCGGTTCCGCTGCCCGCCTCGGTGGGAGTCCAGGGCCGGTCTTCGTTTTTGTATCAAACAGGGGTGCGCGTGGAGCAGGTGAAGCAATTCAAGACCTACGGTGAACAAACACCGAGCCCTAGCCGGAATCAAAGGCTATGAAACCGACCTTGTTAACTTGCCTGCTAACGAAGTAATTGGGCATTACCGCAGGCTATTCACCATTGAGAAATCGTTTCGGATGTCGAAATCAGACCTGAAAGCACGCCCAATCTTCGCCAGGAAACAAGACTCGGTCACCGCACATCTCAACATTGGTGGCGAAACCATCCACGCCGCCGTACCACTACCCCCGGAAATCCAAACCCTCGTCAACACCATCACCGCCCCAACCCTTCGGCACTAATTTGAGCCAAGTCAGGTTAGTGTTCGCGTCGCTCCCTGCGGCGCCATTCACGCGTATGGCGCCGTAGGGGCGTCGTCAAGCGCCCGCTCCCCCCCTCACCCTGCGCACCCATCCCAAACGCCAGCAACCCCCACCTCCTCACATGGTCTCCCATGTGTGTTTGGAGGTGGGGGTTGTTGTGGTGTCAGTACAGAAACTTAGGCGTTCAACGTCCTAGGAGGTGCCTAGTTGATGCGGCCGGTTTCCTTGCGGTACTGGCGGTAGTAGCGGCGGCCGAAGTGGACGGAGCCGACTGCCAGGATGGCAACAACGACGAGCGCGATAGCGCCGACGATGATGTTGATTTGGTAGTCAGCACCAGCGGTGCCCTCCGGGTAGAGCCACGTACCGAGGCCCCAAATGAGGATGCCGGCTGCCGGCAGGAGCGAGAGAATCAGGCCCATGCCCACCCAGGTGGAGGTACGCAGCAACGAAGAGTGCGGCGCACCGTAGGATACGGGCTCGTAGCCCTCGATGTAGGAGTCCTGGATCTTGCCGGAGAACTCCGGGTAGGTCTCGCTGTGGTGATCAGCTACTGCCGGGTTGAGGTCGCTCATGGCTGAAACTTTCTCTCGTTCCTGTTAATCCTGTGAATGACTATAGCTTAGTCGTCCTTGCCGCGGAAAGCAGCACGTGCACGTTCGCGGGTAACCGCGGAAACCGCGGTCAGCGGCACACCAGCCGGGCACACATCAGCGCACTCGCCGTAGAGCGAGCAGTGGCCGAAGTTCTGCTCTAGATCGTCCACCATGTTGCGTGCGCGGCGGCCACGCTCTTCCTTGCCCAGCGGCATGAGGGAGAGGTGAACCAGCTTGGCGCCGGTGAACAGGTGAGCAGCACCGTTCGGGCAGGATGCCACGCAGGCACCGCAGCCGATGCAGGCAGCGTGATCCAGGGCGTACTCAGAGGTCTCGTGATTGATGTGCAGGGTGTCAGCATCCGGAGCGGTACCCGCATCCATGGACACGTAGCCGCCCTGCTCCATGACGTGGTCCAGCTTGGAGCGGTCCACGATCATGTCCTTGATCACCGGGTAGGCAGCGGAGCGGAAAGGCTCCAGCTTGATAGTGTCGCCGTCCTTGAACTGGAACAGGCGCTGCTGGCAGGCCGGGGTGTTCTGGCCTGGGCCGTGCGGGCGACCGTTGACCAGAAGGCCACAGGTACCACAGATGCCCTCACGGCAGTCGGAAGCGAATGCGAACGGCTCCTTGCCGGCCTCGATGAGGCCGTCGTTGACGTGGTCGAGCAACTCCAAGATGGACATCTGCTCGGCGGCGTCGTCAACCTGCACGGTTTCAAACTTGCCTTCTTGCGTCGGTCCGGCTTGACGCCAGATCTCAAGTGTCAGTTTCATTACTTGTAGTTCCTTGTCATCAGCGGGATCGAATCAAAGTACAGCGGCTCGGCGTGGCGGATGAACTCGCCCTCAGCAGCGCCCGGCTCCCATGCGGAGACGAAGCACCAGTTCTCGTCATCACGCTCGGCCTCGCCGTCCTCGGAGAGGTGGTCATCACGGAAGTGAGCACCACAGGACTCGTCGCGGTCGAGAGCGTCGATGCACATGAGCTCGCCCAGGTCGATGTAGTCAGCAACGCGCAGACCGTACTCGAGAACCTGGTTCATGTCATTGGCGTCGCCAGTAATGCGCACGTTAGCCCAGAATTCCTTGCGCAGTGCGCGAACCTTCTCGATGGCAACCTTGAGGTCCTCGACGTTACGGGACACGCCACAACCCCAGTAGAGGATGTCACCCAGCTGGCGGTGGTAGTACGCCGGGCCGTGCGGATCCTGACCCTGGATGGACATGAGGCGGTCGATGCGAGCCTGTGCGCGAGCAACAGTCTCGTTGGCCTCTGCCGAGTCCTCAGCCAGCTTGGCCTCACCCAGGTGGTGGGCCAGGTAGTTCGGGATGGTGAACGGCAGGGTGAACCAGCCGTCGACGGAAGCGGACAGCAGGGAGTTAGCACCCAGGCGGTTCGCACCGTGGTACGTCCAGGAGCACTCACCGGCGGCGAAGAGGCCGTCGATGGTGGTCATCTCATTGAAGTCCGTCCACAGGCCGCCCATGGTGAAGTGGCAGGTCGGAGCGATACGCATCGGGGTCTCATAAGCGGACTCACCAATGGCCTCTTCGTACATTTCGATGAGGTTGGAGTAGCGCTCGCGGATCTTGTCCTTGCCCAGGCGCTCGATGGCGTCGCGGAAGTCCAGGTACACGGAGTTGTGCAGCGGACCAACGCCCAGACCCTTGTTGATCTGCTGGGAGATGGCGCGGGAAGCCACGTCACGCGGGACGAGGTTACCGAAGGCCGGGTAGCGGCGCTCCAGGAAGTAGTCGCGCTCCTCTTCCGGAATCTCGTTGGCAGGACGGTCATCCTTCTCCTTGATCGGAGACCAGATGCGGCCGTCGTTACGCAGCGACTCGGACATGAGGATGGTCTTGGACTGCCACTCGGAGTTGACCGGCAGGCCAGTCGGGTGGAACTGGATGAATGCCGGGGAAGCCAGGTAAGCACCGTTCTCGTACGCACGCATCATGGCGCCGGCGTTCGAGTTCTTGGCCAGCGTGGACATGTGGTAGACGTTGCCATAACCGCCGGTACCGAGGATGACTGCGTGGCCGGTGAAGGCCTTGAGCTCGCCGGTGATGAGGTTACGGGTCACGATGCCGCCGGCGCGCTTCTTGCCGCCGTCGGTGTAGGTAATGATGTCCTGCAGGTCGTGGTGAGCGAAGAGCTCCACGTTGCCCAGACCAATCTGGCGGTAGAGCGCAGACGTGGTGGACAGCTGCAGCTGCTGGCCTGTTTGGCCACGGGTGTAGTAGGTACGGGAGACCTGCACGCCACCGAAGGAACGGGTAGCCAGGGTGCCGCCGTACTCGCGAGCGAACGGAGCGCCGATGGCGTTCATGTGGTCGATGACGCGGATGGACTCATAAGCCAAGCGCCAGCAGTCGGACTCGCGGCAGCGGTAGTCACCACCCTTAACGGTGTCCTTGGTATGGCGGTAAGCGGAGTCGTTATCCACCTTCTTGTGGCGGGAGGAGTTCACACCACCCTGCGCAGCAATGGAGTGCGCACGGCGCGGTGAATCGTGGTAGGTGAAGACCTTGACCTTGTAGCCCAGCTCGCCGAGAGCAGCGGCGGCGGAACCAGCGGACAGGCCGGTACCGACAACGATGATCTCGAACTTGCGGCGGTTCAGCGGGGAGACGAGCTCCATGTGGTCCTTCTGGTAGCTCCACATGTCCTTCATCGGGACGCCGTGCGGCTCGTGGGACTCCAGGATGCGGCCCGGCTTAACGCCCGGGACGATGGACTGCGGGTGCGAGAAGTCAGGGTGCTCGCGCTTGAGTTCAGTGTTCGCGTTAGTCATGGGTTCAAAACTCCTTTAGCTGACCCAGCCCAGGGCGACGGACAACGGCATAACAATGTTTGCCAGGCACACGACGGCCGGGACGATGTACGCCAGGACAACAAAAACCTCGCGCCACTTTGCACCGGTGATGCCCAGGTCAGAAGCCGCAAGGCGGATACCGTGGGTCAGGTGTAGGAAGAGGCACAGCATGGCGACGATGTAGACGATGGTCACCGGCCAGCGCGAGAAGGTTGCGATCATGTTGGCCTTAACGGCACCGTGAGCAAAAGCTTCTGCTGCAACCGGCTGGACACCAATCGTCAGGTCCAGAAGGTGGAAGATGATGAACAGGAGAAGCACGACGCCGGTAACCAGCATGCTCTTGGTGGCAAAGGAATCCATGCCGCCCATCAGGTTCGTGCGCTTGAACTTGCCGCGGGATGCCTTCGAGCGAGCGGTCAAAGCAAAAGCGCCGTAAATGTGAGCGATCACGCAGGCCAGCAGGACGATGCGAATGATCCACAGTGCGTGACCGCTCGGGATCAGTGGCTCACCAAGATTACGCAGGTAAGCGCCGTAGGCATCGAGTGCTTCCTGGCCGTCGTGAGCCGGCAAGTAAAGCTTCAGGTTGCCGGCCATGTGTCCCACAACGAAGAGCGCGAAGAACAGACCGGTAATTGCCATCGTCAGTTTCAAAGCCCAGGACGGAATTCCTGGCTTAGGACGAATCGTTTCATTAGTAATACGGCCGTGAGCGAGGGCTTCACGGTCAGGATTTTTTACAGACATGACACCTCCATTGTCGCCCTTACCTTACGCAGACCTTTGCGCTGACCACTAGTTATATCTTTGCTTTGCATACCCCCTCCCCCTCCTATGGTCCCCGTATTTAAACGAGTTAAGGTAAGGATCACCTTAGGCGCCACACCTCTTTGACCGCTCTACCTTGATCACTTCCTTTTACGCAATATTGAGCTTGCGAAAACATTTCACGGATGAGACTTTTGTCACAGGGTGTGGCCTGAGTGACGACCCTACCCCTTTAGGTGTCAAACTTTCGCTTGGTATACACCCCTATCGCCCGCTCGGCACCCCGCCAGCACCCCCACTTCGCAGCGGAGTTAAAATACTTCACACATTCCTTGCAAAACAATTGTTATGACCGAAAGGCACTAGGTAACCTAGCTCACATGAGCAAGACATACGTGGGTTCGCGCCTGCGCCAGCTGCGCCGCGAACGTGATCTCAGCCAAGCTACTCTCGCCGCTACGCTGGGGCTTTCAGCTAGCTACGTCAATCAGATTGAACACGACGTACGCCCTCTTACCGTCCCGGTCTTGCTGAAAATCACTGAAGCCTTTGGTGTGGATGCCACGTTCTTCTCCCGTGATGATGATTCACGCCTACTTGCGGAAATCCAGGATGTCGTCCAAGACCAGGAAATCTGCCCCTCCCCCGTGGAGCTTCAGGAATTGTCCGAATTGGTCTACAACCACCCCACCGTCGCCCGCACGCTCGTGGATATCCACCGCCGCTACCGCAATATTCGTGACAAGCTCTCGCTCGCCACCGATACCCGCCGCTCGGACGGGAACCAGGCACTGTCCATGCCTCACGACGAAGTGCGGGACTTCTTTTATGCCCGGCAGAACTATCTCGACGAGTTGGATATCCACGCAGAAGAAACTGCCTCGGAGCTCAACGTCATCCCCTTCCACATTCGCGACATTGAACAGGCGCTTAATGAGCGGCTCACTTCCAAACACGGCGTGGAGATTCTCACGACCGATCGGATGGATGGCACCCTGCATCGCTTCGACAAGGAGAGTGGCACCCTTCGCCTTGCCAGCCGCCTGAGCGTGGGCCAGCGCGCCTTCCGTATGGCGGCAGAGTTGGGTTTCCTCGAGGCGGGCGCGCTAATCGACGCCCTCGTGGACGAAGAACCCTTCACCTCGGACGCCTCCATCAACCTGGCCAAGCGTGGAATTGCCAACTACTACGCCGCCGCCACACTGCTCCCCTACAGCCTCATCCACAGTGAGGCCGAGCAATCCGGGTATGACGTGGAGTACCTCTGCAACGTCTTTGGCGTGGGCTACGAGACAATTGCCTCGCGCCTCTCCACGCTGCAGCGCCCCAACAAGCGCGGAATCCCCTTTACTTTCGTGAGGGTTGATCGCGCCGGCAACATGTCCAAGCGCCAATCGGCCACGGGCGTGCACTTTTCCAATTCCGGTGGTACGTGCCCGCTGTGGAACGTATATGAGTCTTTCGCCCGCCCCAACACCATCTCGCGTCAGCTGGCGCAGATGCCGGATGGCCGCAACTACCTCTGGATTTCACGGACGGTGAGCTACCCCCAGGGCCGCTTCGGCGATACCAATAAACTCTTCTCTATCGGCTTGGGCTGCGAGGCGCGCCACGCCAGCCGCACGGTCTATGCCCAAGGCCTCAACCTCGATGCCCTTTCTGCCGCAACCCCCATCGGCGCCGGCTGCCGTACTTGTCCTCGCCAGAATTGTGCTCAACGCGCCTTCCCGGCCATTAATGAAGAGCTGGTGGTCGACGCCCACCGTTCAGCCGTCGCACCGTACTAATGAGCCAGTAGCGTTACGGCGCTAAAACCAACGCTCCCCCTCAATCCCTTTGCCGGGATTGAGGGGGAGCGTTCTTGTTTTGGCTTCTCGCCTTGGCCTTAGAGGTTAATCATGTGGCCGCCGATACCCTCGGCAGCTTCCTTCATAGCCTCAGACAGCGTCGGGTGAGTATGAATGTTGCGTCCGATTTCCTCAGCGGTGAGGTCGAAGCGCTGCGCCAGGGTCAGCTCCGGCAGCAGCTCGGAAACGTTGGAGCCCACCATGTGGCCGCCGATGAGCTCACCGAATTCGCCGTCAGCAATAAGCTTGACGAAGCCCGCGGTCTCATTCAGGCCGGCCGCCTTGCCGTTAGCGGAGAATGGGAAGGTAGCGACCTTAATGTCGCGGTCAGCGAACTTCTCACGAGCCTGCTCCTCGGTGTAGCCGAAGGAGGCAACCTGCGGGTTGCAGAAGGTGGCGCGTGGCATATTCATGTAGTCACCCAGCAGCTGGGTCTCAGCGCCGGCGATGACCTCAGCGGCCACGACACCCTGTGCCTCAGCCACGTGTGCGAGCTGCAGCTTCGCGGTGACGTCGCCAATGGCGTAGATGCCCTCAACGTTGGTGCGCATGTAGTCATCGATGGCAATGGCGCCGCGCTCGGTGAGCTCAACGCCGGTGTTCTCCAGGCCGAAGCCCTCGGTACGCGGGGCGAAGCCAATGGAGACCATGCAGCGGTCCACAGTCAGCGTATCGGTCTTGGAGCCGTCCTTGGACTCAACCTCAACGGTGACATTGTCGCCATTGTCCTTGATGGCGGTGGTCTTGTAGCCGGTCAGGAGCTTCACGCCGAGCTTCTTGTATTCCTTGGCGATGGCCTTGGAGACATCCTTATCCTCGTTCGGCAGGACGCGGTCCATGAACTCCACGATGGTCACGTCCACGCCGTAGTTGGCCAGAACGTAAGCAAACTCCATGCCGATGGCGCCTGCGCCAACGATCACCATGGAATCCGGAGCCTCATCGTTGAGGATCTGCTCCTCGAAGGACACGATGTTGCCGCCGATTTCCACGCCCGGAAGGGAACGAACGACGGAGCCGGTGGCGATAATGCAGTTATCAAAGGTAATGGTCTTACCCTTGTCATCACCCTCAGTAATCTCGATGGTCTTGGCGTCCTTGAAGGAGCCCAAGCCATTGATCTCCGTAATCTTGTTCTTCTTCATCAGGTAGTGCACACCCTTGACAATGCCCTCCGACACCTTGCGGGAGCGCTTGTGTGCAACTCCGAAGTCGAAGGAAACATCGCCGGAAATACCGAAGGCCTTAGCCTCATGGTTGAAGGTATGTGCAACCTCAGCATTCTTAAGAAGAGCCTTGGAGGGGATGCAGCCCACGTTGAGGCAGACACCGCCCCAGTACTGCTTCTCAATAACGGCAACCTTCTTGCCCAGCTGGGCAGCGCGGATGGCGGACACGTAGCCGCCGGGGCCCGCGCCGAGTACTACAACGTCAAAATGTTCATTAGTCACGTTCTACAGGATACGTAACTTTATGCTCGCTGTCCCACCACCCCCGCCCTGCACCCGCTGGACAGCGCATAGCAGTCAGGATGCTTTCAACACCTTCGGGCAAAAATAAACCCTTAACCCCCAAGAAGGGGATTAAGGGAAAGAAAACGAGGGCACAGCCCTCAACAAATGATTTAGAACAGGCCCCAGTCCAAGGCAGCCTTCGAGGAGGTGGAGGAGCCAGAGTGAGCGATCTGGCCCAGCACCTGGTTGATGGAAACGAGGATGGTGTCAAAAAAGTTCATTCTTCTTCTTTCTGTTGTTGTTCTAGCGGCGCGTACGGCTTCATGCGGCGCCCTCCAGCGAGGCCACAGCGATGCAGGACGGTCGCCGCCAAAAGCGGTCACGGTACCTAGCCCCACTAACGAAGGAGACGGCCGTTGCGTTACATAGCCCACGAATAGGCGCGGAAAGATTATGACACGGTTTTCACTTCAATACCACCATTCACTTTTATAACTTGGTATGTTTAGTCTGACTGCCCTTATCTTCGGGGGTGCTGGATTACCCATCTATCAGCGCTTTTGCCCACGTCAAGGGTGGTTTGTCCGGAGCATCTTTTAAACTTGCCCCTACACTTCCGCTCATCACTTAGAAAGCGAGATTCCATGAAGATTGCGCGCTCTCTCACGACGCTTGCGGCGGCCTCCGCCTTAGCCCTCGGCGCCGTCGTTTCCCCTATCGCCAGCGCATCCGACGTTAAACCGGATCAAATCAGCGGTGAGGCTACACCGTCCGATATTTCCGAGCTCGACCTTTACACCGAACTCGAGGAGTACCTGCCCAAGGATGAGGCCGGCAACCCATCGCCGTCCCGCGAGCAATATGAGGCTTCCTTCGACAAGCAGGTCACCTTTAAGAACGTCGACATCAAGAAAATCCCGGACAACAAAAAATGGATGGGCTACGTCTTCAAGTACTGGGATTATCGCCACATCGTTAAGACCATCAAGGCCACCGCTCCTGCAATGGATAACCGCGACGTCCCCCTCGCAGTGATCACCCCGGACGGTACCTTTGATGCTTCCCGCCCTACCCTCTACTTGCTCAACGGTGCCGGCGGCGCCGAGCAGGGCATGGACTGGATTGTCTCCACCGTGGCTAAGGATCTTGATCCGAAGACGGAGAAGACTCAAGACCTCGTTCACTATTACGCCAACCGTAACGTCAACGTTGTCATCCCGCAGGCGGGTGCTTTCTCCTACTACACCGACTGGCTGACCACCCCGGACCGCAGCTACCTCAAGGGCCCGCAGAAGTGGGAGACCTTCCTAACCAAGGAGCTTCCTGGCCCGCTGGAGAAGCACATTAACGGCAACGGCAAGCGCGGCATCGCCGGCATGTCCATGTCCGCAACCTCCTCGCTGGTGCTGGCTCAGCACAACCCGAACTTCTACGATGCCATCGGCTCCTACTCCGGTTGCGCTGCTACCTCGACGCCGCTGCCGAACTTCTACTCGCAACTCACGGTGAACCGCGGTGGCGGAAGCACCGAGCAGATGTGGGGACCAATGGGCGGTGACTACAACCGCTACAACGATGGCCTCATCAACGCCACGAAGAACAACATGGGCAACTCCAAGGTCTATGTTTCCGCCAACTCTGGTTTGGCTGGGGCAACTGACTTGGGCTCGTCCAAGATTGATGCCTTGGGCTCGTCCCAGGCCTTCAAGTCCTCCTCCACCCTCGTGGTTGAGGGCGGCGTAATCGAAGCAGCCATGAACGCCTGCACCCATGACCTGAAGGCAAAGATGGAGCGTGAGGGCGTCGACGCGGTCTTTAACCTGCGCAACACCGGTACCCACTCCTGGCCGGGCTGGCTGGATGACGTCAACTCCTCCTGGCCTACCTACGCACGCGCCTTTGGCCTTCCCGTTGATCCAGCCGAGCCGGTAGCGACTGCGTATTCAGCAGATGCGGATTCGGACGCTAACGAAAAGGCCGCCGATGCCGATAGTCAGGATGCGAAAAAGGCGGAGGCGGAAGCAGACACCGAAGGCCTCGCTGATTCCCTGCCAGAAGATCCTGCGGTGACCGAGCAGTAAGCTCTTTTCGCCGTACCAATTGTTGAATAAGGAACGTAATGAAGCGTCTTAGCTCTCTCCTCGCCGCCGGCGCGCTCAGCGCAGCCGCGCTGGTCAGCCCCGTTGCAGGTGCTGCCACCATCACCCCGCAGCAGGTTGCGGGTGACACTGCCCTATCCACCATCTCGGACCTGCAGGTCACCCCGGAGGTGGAGAGCCAGAAGTGGTATGACCACTACAAGGATGACGCCCGCGTTCTGAAGCTGGAGGCTACGTCGCCGGCGATGAACGGCCGCACCATTCCGCTGGCTGTCATCCCGGCCAAGAACCCGGACCGCCCGACGGTCTACCTGCTCAACGGCGCTGGTTCCGCCGAGCAGGATTCCGACTGGCTGTACATGTCCGATGTCGTGGATTTCTACGCGGACAAAGACGTCAACGTTGTGGTTCCGCAGGCAGGCGCCTTCTCCTACTACACCGACTGGCTGGAAGAGCCCAACGGCAAGTACCTCAAGGGCCCGCAGAAGTGGGAGACCTTCCTGACCAAGGAGCTTCCTGGCCCACTGGAGGAGCGTCTGAACGCAAGCAATAAGCGCGCCATCGCCGGCATGTCCATGTCTGCGACGTCCTCGCTGCTGCTTGCCCAGCACAATCAGGGCTTCTATGACGCGGTCGGTTCCTTCGCCGGCTGTGCCGCAACCGCCTACCCCACCGAGTATGAGTTCCTGCGCCTCACCGTCAACCGCGGTGGCGGCCAGCCGGAGCAGATGTGGGGCCCGATGGGCTCTGCCTACAACCGCTATAACGATGCCCTGATGAACTCCGAGAAGCTGCGTGGCACCAAGCTGTACATCTCCTCTGCATCGGGCTTCGCGGGTGAGCAGGATACCCCGTCTTATTACATCAACAAGGGATACAACCCGGCGGCTGCTTATCTGGGCTCAGCGCAGCTGCAGGTAGAAGGCGGCGTCATCGAGGCGGCCGTGAACCACTGCACCCACATGCTCAAGGCAAAGCTGGATCAGCAGAACATTCCGGCAAACTACAACTTCCGCAATGTGGGTACGCACTCCTGGCCGGGCTGGCGCGAGGACCTAGTGAAGTCCTGGCCTACCTTTGAGGAAGCCTTCAACTCCTAAACAGCAAGCCGCGCACGTCACACCGTGCGCGCTCCCCTGGCTTCGGACAAGCCGGACAAGGGCGGTAGGATAGCGGCATTATGAAGCTGCTATCCACCGCCCTTTCGCATATCTCAGCCGCTCGCGACCGCGCCGCACTCACTCGAGATAGCTACACGGGGGTGGATTTCAACCTCGGCTTCGAGGTCACCCACTATGACTTGGATCTGACCTACCGCGTGGAGCCCAACCTGCTCCAGGGTGAAGCCGTGCTCCATATTCGTGCGCTGGAGGACTTAGACAAGCTCACCCTCGACCTCGGCGGCGCCATGGTGGCTCGCCGTATCACGGCGAAGCACGCGCCGCGCGTGGCCAAATTCCGCCTGTCCGGCGGAAAGCTGCGCCTCAACTTCGCCGACTTGATCGCCGAAGGCCAAGAGTTTGAGGTTTGCATTCGGTATGGCGGAGCACCCCGCCCGCTGCGCACGCCGTGGGGTGACATCGGGTGGGAAGAAACAGAGTCAGGCTCGCTGGTGGCCAGCCAGCCCAACGGCGCGCCCAGCTGGTTCCCCTGTGATGACACCCCGTCGGCAAAGGCCACCTACGATATTCGCATCACCGCGGATGATCCTTTCGTTGTCATCTCCAACGGCAAGCTGGTCTCCCGCCGCCGCGCGGGCGGATCCATGACGCGCTGGCACTACCGCGTCAAGCACCCTATGGCCACCTATTTGGCCACGGTCCAGGTCGGCGAATACATCGACATTCCCCTCGGCCCCAACGTCCGCGCGTGGGCGCCGGCCCGCCTCAAGCAGGTGGTACTCGAAGAATTTGCCCAGCAGCAGGAGATGGTGGATTTCTACTCCGCACTCTTTGGCCACTACCCCTTCTCCGACTACCAAGTAGTCATCACCGACGATGAGCTGGAAATCCCACTCGAAGCCCAGGGCTTGTCCATCTTCGGCTCCAACCACGTCAAGGGTGATCACGTCTTCGAGCGGCTCATCGCGCACGAGCTCTCCCACCAGTGGTTCGGCAACTCTGTGGGCCTTTCGGAGTGGAAGGATATCTGGCTCAACGAAGGTTTCGCCTGCTACTGCGAGTGGCTGTGGTTCGAGCATGCGCATGGCCGCCCAGCACATGAATCGGCGCGCTCGCACTATCAGGTGCTGGCCCGCAAGAAGCAGGACATCGTGCTCAGTGATCCTGGTACGCGCGATATGTTTGATGACCGCGTCTACAAGCGCGGCGCTCTGACCGTCCACGCGCTGCGCCGTCTGTTGGGCGATGAGCTCTTCTTCCTCACAGTCCGTGAGTACCTCTCCGCCGCGCAGCATTCCACTGTGACCCCGGACGACCTGATCAGCCGTCTGCGTGCGGTGGCTGTTGATCCCTCTGCCGTGGACGCACTTCTGGATGAATGGCTCAACCACGAGGCGCTGCCTCAGTTCCCGGCTTAATACTGCGCTGCCATGCTCTAAACTGGGAGACCATGCGCAGACTGCTTGTTACCGGCGGCGCCGGCTTTATTGGTGCAAACTTCGTGCGGCTCGTGGCCCAGCAGCGCCCGGAGGTGGAGATCACCGTCCTGGATAAGCTCACCTACGCGGGCAACCGCGCCAACCTCGACGGCGTGGACGCCGAGCTCGTGGTGGGGGACGTGGCGGATGAGGGGGTCGTCGACAAGCTCGTGGCCCAGGCCGATGCCGTGGTGCACTTCGCGGCGGAATCCCACAATGACAACTCCCTGCGGGATCCTTCACCTTTCCTCCACACCAACATCATGGGTACCTTTGTGCTGCTGGAGGCCTGCCGCCGCCACGATGTGCGCCTCCATCATGTCTCCACCGATGAGGTCTTCGGGGACCTGGAGATCGGCGCCGATACCTACTTCACGGAGGAAACTCCCTATAACCCGTCTTCGCCCTATTCGGCCACGAAGGCTGGTTCGGATCACCTGGTGCGCGCGTGGGTGCGCAGTTTTGGGCTGCGGGCAACCATTTCGAATTGCTCCAATAATTATGGCCCCTACCAGCACATTGAAAAATTCATTCCGCGGCAAATCACCAACCTGCTTCTAGGCCAGCCCGCCAAGCTTTATGGCACCGGCGAGCAGGTGCGCGATTGGATTCACGTGGATGACCACAACGAGGCGGTGCTCGCGATCCTGGACCGCGGGCGCATCGGGGAGACCTATAACATCGGCGCCGACCAGGAGGATACGAATAACCGCCAGGTCATCGAGATGATTTGTGAGCTCATGGGCGCGACGGACAATGGCCGGGCGCGTTTCGAGCACGTGGCGGACCGCCCGGGCCATGACCAGCGCTACGCCATGGATGCCAGCAAGCTGCGCCGCGAGCTGGGCTGGGCCCCGCGCTACACGGATCTGCGAGAAGGCCTGGCCGCCACCATTGAGTGGTACCGCACCCACGAGGAGTGGTGGCGCGCGGGCAAGGAAGAAGTCGAAGCCAACTACGCGAAGCAAGGACAATAAATAGCCATGAAGGTGCAGTCAACGGCCATCGAGGGCCTGCTCATTGTGGAGCTCGACGTCCACGGGGATAACCGTGGCTGGTTCAAGGAGAACTGGCAGCGCGAAAAGATGGTGGCGTCCGGTCTACCGGACTTTCAGCCGGTGCAGAACAACGTCTCCTTCAATGCGGAGAAGGGGGTTACGCGCGGGCTGCATGCGGAGCCCTGGGACAAGCTGGTCTCCGTGGCCTCCGGCCGGGCCTTCGGCGCGTGGTGCGATCTGCGCGAGGGCTCTGCCACCTTTGGCCAGCTGGTGACCCACGAGCTGCGCGAGGACGTGGCGGTCTTTGTGCCGCGCGGCGTGGCCAACGGTTTCCAGGCGCTGGAGGCCTGCGCCTACTCCTACCTGGTCAATGACCACTGGTCCCCGGATGCGGAATACACCTGCGTCAACCTGGACATGGTGGACTGGCCGCTGGAACCAACGGAGATCTCCGACAAGGACAAGGAGCACCCCGCGCTTGCCGACGTCTCCCCCATGCCCTCTCGCCGCATCCTGGTCACCGGGGCCAACGGGCAACTGGGCCGCGCCCTACAGAAATTCCTGCCTTCTGCTGGCTTGGGTGCTGTGGAGTTCTGTGGGCACGAGGATTTCGATATCACCAACCCGCCTGCACGCCCGTGGAAGCAGTACTCCGCCATCATCAACTGCGCAGCGTACAACGATGTCAACGGCGCGGAGGACAATCGCGCCGCGGCCTGGCCGGTCAACGCTTCCGCACCGGCGAAGCTCGCACGCATTGCGGCGGAGAATAACCTGACCTTGGCACACGTGTCTAGCGACTACATCTTCGATGGCTCTAACGAGGTCCACTCCGAGGAAGAACTGCCTTCCCCGCTGTCGGCCTATGGGGCGTCGAAAGCCGCGGGCGATACCGCCGCGCAGACCGCCCCGCGCCACTATGTCATCCGCACCTCGTGGGTCTTCGGCGATGGCGCCAACTTCATGTCCACGATGCGCTCGCTGGCGAATAAGGGGGTCAAGCCCTCCGTCATCCACGATCAGCGCGGGCGCCCCACCTTTGCCGAGGACCTGGCCAAGGGCATCATCCACCTGCTCAAGACCGAAGCTGAGTACGGCGTCTACAACATCTCCAACTCCGGTGATGTGGTGGGCCGCGATGAGATCGCCATGGCCGTCTTCACCGGCGTGGGCCAAGACCCTGCGGATGTCACGCCGGTGAGCACCGAGCAGTACCGCGAGATTGCCGGGCCCGAAGCACCCCGCCCGAAGGAGTCCACCTTCGACCTGTCCAAGATTGAAGCCACCGGCTTTAAACCTATGAATTGGCGGGCCGCTTTGGCGCTCTACCTGGGACTTTACCCGGCATAACACTCAACATAACACTTAGCTTCCCACGTGTTATGTTATGTGTTATGTTGAGTGGCATGTAGAGAGAAAGGCCTGCTCATGACCCCTTCTGAGCTTGATGAGTTAATTGCACAGCTGCGAGTTATCGGCAGCGACAAGCAATCCGTAGAGGTAAAATCTTCCGTCAGCAAGGAAGTACTTTCCACGCTCAGTGCCTTCGCAAACGGGGACGGCGGGACGCTCATCATCGGCCTTTCAGAGCAGGACGGCTTCACCCCAGTTAAGAAGTTCTCTGCCTCTACTGCCCAAGACCAATTGGAGACTCGCTGCCAACAGCTCATCCCGCCGGTCCGCCCGCAAATCGACATCATCGAATTTGAAAGCAGCAACATACTCGTCGCAGAGATCGACGAGCTTCCCGCGCGCGATAAGCCCTGCTATGTGGCCGAAAGGGGGCTGTACAAAGGGAGCTATATTCGCACCGGCGATGGTGATACGCGCCTGTCCCAGTACGAAGTAAATCGACTCGTTGAAGAGCACACGCAACCGACCTGGGATGAAGATGCCATCCCAGATGCCACGCTGGAGGACATCGAGGGTGCCGCTCTTGACGGCTTCCTCCAAGTGCAGAAAGAGCGCCGCCCCAAGACTTTTGCGAATGGACAGGACACAGCCCTCAAACGCCTGCGAATTCTCAAGGACGGCCACCCCACGCTGGCCTCACTTCTTGTCATGGGAGACTACCCGCAGGAGTTCTTCCCCCGATTAACGGTTACCTTCGCGCTCTTTCCCGGAACATCGAAAGGTGATGTCACCACGGGTGTCCGCCTTCTCGACAGCGCCACGCTTCACGGTACGATTCCGGAGCTGGTGAGCGAAGGCATCGACATCGTAAAGAAGAACATGCGCACCGCTGGCTTTATCGGCGACAAGTCCCGGACCGCACTTCCGGATTATCCACTGGTCGCTGTTCGTGAAGCACTAGTCAATGCGCTCATGCACCGTGACTACTCCCCGACTGCTCGCGGCAGTCAGGTGCAAATCAACATGTTCGTCGATCGTTTGGAAATCACCAATCCGGGAGGCCTATATGGCGGGGTTACGCTCCGAAATCTTGGAGAAGCTGGTGTCAGCTCTACCCGCAATCAACGCCTTGCCACGTTCCTAGAGGACATTCCCCTACCGGAAGGCGGCGTCGCCGCAGAGAACCGCGGCACGGGCATCGCCACCATCCATCAGGCCTTAGCTGACGCACTCATGCCCAAACCGGAAATTATCAACCGGCTCGACAGCTTCACCATCATCTTCCACCGCCGCAGGGTAGCCACCCAGGAACGCTATGGCACCGCACGTGACCATGTGGAACACCTACTCCACGGCAGCCCGTCCGTATCTACAACCGAATTAGTTGAGGCTACAAAGCTCAGCCGGACAGCGGTACAGAAAGCGCTTAATGAGCTCATCCGCGATAACATCGCCGAAAAGACTGAACCCGGACGCAGCCCTAAGCAGCGCTACAGGCTGCGCAAATAGAGCATAACACTCAACATAACACTTAACTTCCCACGTGTTATGTTAAGTGGGAAGTTAAGTGTTATGTTCGCCAGCCCGCGCCGCCGCACCCCAGCGCGAGACCCCTCCGATAAGCTTAAAGCCCATGAAGGGCATCATTCTCGCAGGCGGTTCTGGAACCCGCCTCTACCCCATCACCAAGGGCATCTCGAAGCAGCTCATGCCCATCTATGACAAGCCGATGGTCTACTACCCCCTGACCACCCTGATCCAGGCCGGCATACGCGAGATCCTCATCATCACCACTCCAGAAGACCAGGCCGCCTTCCAACGCCTGCTTGGCGATGGCTCCCAGCTCGGCCTCATGCTGCACTATGCGGTGCAGCCGCGCCCCGAAGGCTTGGCCCAGGCCTTCCTCATCGCCGAAGACTTCATCGCCGAGGATGACGTGGCCCTTGTCCTGGGTGACAACATCTTTGACGGCCACGGCTTCTCCACCGCGCTGAACGAATGCCACCGCCCAGACGGCGGCATCATCTTTGCCTACGAGGTCTCCGATCCGCAGCGCTATGGCGTTGTGGACTTTGATGACTCCGGTCAAGCCCTGTCCATCGAGGAAAAGCCCGCCGCGCCAAAGTCCAACCACGCTGTGGTGGGCTTGTACTTCTATGACAATTCCGTGGTGGAGATTGCCAAGTCCATCACGCCCAGCGCGCGCGGGGAACTAGAGATCACCGCCGTCAATGAGGAGTACCTGCGCCGCGGGCGGCTGCGCGTCAAGCGCATGCAGCGCGGTGATGTCTGGCTAGATACCGGCACGGTGGACTCCATGAGTGAGGCTTCGGCCTACGTCGAGGTGATGCAGAAGCGTACCGGCACCGTCATTGGTTCGCCGGAGGTCGCAGCCTTTGCGGAAGGCTTCATCGATGCCGCGGCGCTCACGGAGCTGGCAGAGCCCCTCCTGAAGTCCGGCTATGGCCGTTATCTTCTCGCCGCTGCCCAAGAGGGCTGAGACCGAGGTACATATCGATCAAATAAGGTCCGAAAACCAACGGGATCTGAGGCCTTATTTGATCGATCCGTACGTGCTTAAGCCTCCCCTCCTTGTGTCAGGACGTCCTTAAGCATCCCCGCCCTGTATCAGGAGCCGCCTCACCCAAACGGGCCTAAACGCGTTAAGGTAATCGCATGCCTAGTTCATCCTCTCGCCCCACCAGTGATTCGAAGAAATCAGCGCTATCCACCATCAGCCCCGTGGCATGGGGACTGTTGGTGATCGTTGTTATTTTGGCCGTCATCATTGGCTTCCTGCTGGCGGAGCGCACTTCCTCCAGCGATGAAAGCACTCCCGCAGCGCAGGAGACCGCAACGAGCACGGCGACAGCCGAAGACCTGGCGAAGGATGCCGCCAAGGCCACGCCCGGCACGAAGTTCTCCGATGGGAAGGGTGACCCGATGATGTTCGGGCCCGGCGGTGACACCATGTCTGGGGATATCACGGTGGTACACCGCAAGAAGGAGAACGATCCTTTCGCCGTGGGTGCGGTGGATGCACCCGTGGTGATTTCGGAGTTCTCCGATTTCGAGTGCCCGTTCTGCTCCCGCCACGCTAATGTCACCGAACCGGATATCCTTAAGAAGTACGTGGAAAAGGGCCTGGTGCGCATCGAGTGGAATGACTACCCTGTGAACGGCCCCGCCGCCATCGAGGCCGCCAAGGCTGGGCGCGCGGCCGCGGCACAGGGTAAGTTCCAGGAGTTCAAGCACGAGCTCTATGCCGCCAGCAAGGACATCAGTGGCCACCCGGAATTCGGCATCGAGGACTTCATGAAGTTTGCCAAGAAGGCGGGCGTTGCGGACCTGGATAAGTTCCGCCAGCAGGCCACGGATGATACCTACACTGAGGTCGTTGAAACGGCCACCCGCTATGCCTCCCAGATCGGCATTACGGGCACCCCGGCCTTCGTGGTCGGAGATCAGTTCGTTGGTGGCGCGCAGCCGCCCGAGGCTTTTGAACAGATCATCCAAGAGCAGCTGGGAAAGGCGGCCAATGTCTAAACCACCGTTGATCGTGTGGGTCTTCATCGCGCTGGTTATCTTGACTGCCTTATTGGGCGGTTATGCAGTGGGGGTAAGCCTGTGAGCATCGGAATCTTTGGCGCCGTCATCGCCGGCGTGCTGACCTTGATCAGCCCCTGTTCAGCGCTGTTAGTGCCGGCCTTCTTTGCCTATGCCTTCGATTCGCAGCGCCAGCTGCTGTTCAAGACCTTGGTCTTCTTTTTGGGTCTGTGCACCACGCTCGTACCCATCGGCATGGGCTTGGCCGCCGTGCTGGCGCAGTATCGTAGCCAGGTCATCACGGTGGCGGGCTGGATCATCATTGCGCTGGGAATATTTACCGCCCTGGGCGGTGGCTTCCGCATCCCCGGCATGGATGCCCTGTCCGGCAAAGCACGGGGCAAGGTGTTTCTGCTCGGCGCGGTCTATGGCTTCGCCGGCTTCTGCGCGGGCCCGCTCCTAGGAGCTGTCCTCACTACGGCCGCCGCATCCGGCAGCGCGCTCTACGGCGGGCTCATCATGGTGGCCTATGCCGCGGGCATGGCCGCACCGCTCTTTGTGCTGGCCGCGCTGTGGGAGCGCCTCGATGTGGGTTCGTGGTCGTGGCTTCGCGGACGCGAAGTCACTCTGGGCCCCGTGCGCACGAATACCCTCTCCCTCGTATCGGGCGCATTCTTCGTGCTCATCGGCGTGCTGTTTATCTTGAGCTACGGCAGCGCAACACTACCCGCGGTCTTAAGCACGGATGCACAGTTCGCAGTGCAAGAAAAAGCCCGCGCCTTCAGCGCGGGCGTGGCGGATGCGTGGGTCTGGTTCGGACTTTCACTCGCCGCCACGGTGGTGGCAGGAGTAAAGGCCTCCCGCACGCCGGCCTAGAGCTAAGCTCTAGGCCAAGGTTTAAGAGTTAGTAGCCGCGCGCGACGTACTCATCGATGCGCGCCGCCTCAGCACCAATAGTGGTCTCATCGCCGTGGCCCGGCAGGACGCGGGTCTCCGGCGGGAGGTTCAGCACGCGATTGCGCAGGGACTCGATGATGACATCGAAGTCGGAGTACTTGCGGCCGGTGGCGCCGGGCCCGCCGTTGAAGAGAGTATCGCCCGACAGAAGTGTGGCCTCATCCGCGATGTAGAGCACCACGCATCCCGGCGAGTGGCCCGGCGTGTGGAAGACCACGAAGTCGCTATCGCCCACGGTAAAGAGCTGGTTATCCTCCAGCGGAACGAAGGTCGCGTCCTCGTGCGTTTCCTCCCACAGGGGGCGGTCATCCGGGTGCAAGTAGATGGACACATCGAAGTGTTCAGCCACCTGGGGAGCGAGCTCGCAGTGGTCGTTGTGCGCGTGGGTGAGAATAACTCCCTTGACCGTACGCTGGCCCACCTCTTCGATGACGCGCTCCGCGTCGTGGGAAGGATCGATGATGTAGCACTCGGCGTCGCTAGTAGCGTTACCTGCGGCCAGGATGTAGACGTTATTGTCCACGTCCCACTCGCCGCCGTCGAGGCGGAACTTTCCTGAAGTTACAAACTGTTCAATGATCATTTACAGCTCCACTACGGATCGAAGTACCTTGCCGGCCTTCATGGTAGCGAAGGCCTCTTCCACGTCGTCGAGACCAATGCGCTCGGTCACGAAATCCTTGAGCGGGAAGCGGCCCTGCAAGGAGAGGTCGACGTACATGGGGAAGTCACGCTCCGGCAGGCAATCGCCATACCAGGAGGACTTGAGTGAACCGCCGCGGCCGAAGAAGTCGATGGCCGGGACGTCGAAGCGGCTGGTGAGGTTCGGCACGCCCACCATGACCATGCGGCCGGCCAGGTCGCGGGAGTAGAAGGCCTGGCGGGTGGTAACGGGAATACCCACGGCATCAATGGCTACGTCGGTGCCGAAGCCCTCGGTGAGCTCGCGGACGGCCTCGATGACCTCTTCTTCGGACTTGTCCTTCGCCGCAACCGTGTGGGTAGCACCGAACTTCTTAGCCAGCTCCAGCTTGTCCGGGTCCAGGTCCACGGCGATGACCTTGGAGGCACCAGCCAACGCCGCGCCGGCGATGGCCGCCATGCCCACGCCACCGCAGCCGAAGACCGCGACGGACTCGCCGCGCTTGACGTCCGCGGTATTCACCGCAGCGCCCAAACCGGCCATCACGCCACAGCCCAGCAGGCCCGCGGCGGCCGGATCCGCCTCCGGGTTGACCTTGGTGCACTGGCCTTCGTGGACCAGGGTCTTCTCGGCGAAGGAGCCGATGCCGAGCGCCGGGCTGAGCTCAGTGCCGGCATCCTTATCCCCGTCCGCGAGCGTCATCTTCGCGGAGGCGTTGTGGGTGTTGAAGCAGTACTTCGGCTCGCCCTTCTTGCAAGCGCGGCACTCGCCGCACACCGCGCGCCAGTTCAGGACCACGAAGTCCCCGACCTCAACGTGGGTGACGGCATCGCCCACGCGCTCGACGACGCCCGCAGCCTCGTGCCCGAGCAGGAAGGGGAAGGCATCCTCAATATCGCCATCGCGGTAAGCCAGGTCGGTGTGGCAGACACCGCAGGCCTGAATCTTGACCACGACATCGTGCTCGCCCGGGGCGGGCACGACGATGTTGACGGTCTCGACGGGCTCGCCCTTCGCGCGCGCAATCACGCCGCGGACAACCTCCGGACCTTGCTGGGAGTTATTTTCATTTACGTTTTCATTAACAGCCATGTCCGCGAGGGTACGCGAAAGGCCCGGGCGGCGTCGCCCGGGCCCAACAAGATTCAAATCCCTCTAGAAGCTAGCGAGGTGGTTGGCCACAAACTCGTGACCGCGAGCATTAATATGCAGCGGCAGGTTGCCCGGCCCCGCGGAGAAGTCCACCAGACCCGCCCACAGGCGCTTGTCGGCATCGGCACACATACCGCGATCCCAGGTCATCGGCTTCATGTCCACAAACTCAACTCCGGTGGCACGCGCTAAATCCACCTGCATCCACTGCGCGACGTTTTCATAACGCTGCACCATCGGCAGGGCCGTGGCGTCGGCCGGCTTCGGGCCAAAGTGGAGGAGGCAGTAGCGGTCGCCCGAGCCGATGGTCGGGTAGCCCACAATCTGAATGCGGGCGTTGGGGGCCGCCGCGCGGATCTTGTGAATCAGCGGCGCGTTGGCGCCGACCCAGCGGGCGCGCAGGTCACCGTCGGAAAGCCCGGCGTTGTTGTACGTGTCGTTGAAACCGCTGGAGAAGAGCACGCGCTGCGTATCCCCGCTGAGCGCGCCGCGGCGAATGGCATCGTCGATCTGCGCGTTCACCTGCGGGCCCTGGGACATGGACACAGCACCAGAGCAGGAGAAGTCCGCCACCGGCATACCCAGCTTGGCGGCGGTGCGCTTGGCGTAGTTATTGCCAGACGGGCAGTTCAGGCTCGGGTTGCGCTGAGAAGAGCCCACCCGAGAGGCCAGGTAGGTATCAAGTTGCGGATCCGCCAGCACGGAATCACCAAAGGCGACGAGGTTTCGCTCGCCGGCAACTGCCTGCGGAGCTTGGGACAGGCCTACCGCCACGAGGAGGGAGGCGCAGAGAGCAGCGATGCGCTGAGTAGACTTCACGTGACTAATGTCCTTCCGAAAGAGTATGTTCTAGACCGAAACCATAATAGACTACGTTGACGGTCTAAGCTTATGTAACAATAGCAACACCTTTAACAGTTTGTAGTTTTAATTGTGGCGAGTCCGCCGTCTCCGTAACCTCTTCTCCCCTCCCCTCGATGAGAACCTTATGAAGCTTTCTGATGTAACCTTCCACGCCGCTGCCCTCGCGCGCTTTATCCCTTCGCTCTTCCGCGCCGGCCTCATTAGCCCCGCCGGCGGGCCACGGGCGGTGGCCCTGACCGCGCCGGTCCTCGCGCGTTACCGCTTCACCACCGCCCGCGAAGTAGAGCAGGCATACATGACCTGCCCGGAACGCTTGGCGCTTATCGACGACGACGGGGCCCTCACCTACCGCCAGCTGCGCGAAGAATCCCAGACCTTCGCGCGCTGGCTGCTGTCATTGGGGCTGGAGGAGATTCGCCTCGGCGTGATGGCCCGCAATGGCCGCGGCATCATCACCCCGCTGGCCGCCAAGGGTTATGCGGGGGCACACATCTTTTTGCTCAACGTCGGTTCCTCCCCCGAGCAGCTCGCCGGGTGCATCGAGGAAAACCGCATCAACGTGCTCGTTATCGATGATGAATTCATCGACCGCCTCGACAGCTCTAGCACCATTGCTGGCCTGCACGTGGTGATTGGCCACGAGTCCGGTAAAGAGATCCCTACCGAGCTGGCGCAAGCGGCAACGCTGCGCAAGATCGTGGAGAATCCGCGGGACGTCGAGAAGCACAAGCTTCCCACTTGGCCCAAGCACGGGCATATCGTGCTGATGTCCTCCGGCACCACGGGCATCCCCAAGGGAATTATGCGTCCAGAGCCGACGCTGCCGGTGGTGGTTGCCTCCATCGTGGATGCGGTGCCGTGGCGCGGGGACCAGAAGGTGCAGATGACCGCCTCCATCTTCCACACGTGGGGCTGGGCCTGCCTCAACATCGCGTTGGGCCTGCGCAATACCATCGTCACCCGCCGCGTCTTTGACCCGGCGGCCGCACTCGATGATATCCAGCGCTACCAGCTCGATGGTCTGCTTTCCTCCCCTGTCTTCTTCCGCCAGATGGTTGAGGTTGACCCGGATTCGGCCTTTGATACCTCGAGCTTGAAGTTCATTGCCTCCGCCGGGCATGCGCTCACCCCGGAGATCGTCAAAGAAACCCACGAGCGCTTCGGCCCGATTCTCTGCAATGTCTATGGCTCCACGGAGCTAGCGCTGGCATCGACGGCCAGCATGGAAGAGGTGGCCAAGGATCCCACCATCGGCGGCAAGATTGCCTCCGGTACAAAGCTGCGCATCCTCGATGAGGAGGGCAACGAGGTTCCGCGCGGCGAGGTCGGTGAGATCTACCTGACCAACTCCACCGCGCTCATTGGCTATACCAACCCAAATATCCCGCTCAACAAGGTTGATGGTCTCATCTCCATCGGGGACTTGGGCTATATCGACCCCGAGGGCTACCTGCATGTGGTGGGCCGCGCGGATGACATGATCATCGTCGGCGGCGAGAACGTGCACCCGCAGTCGGTGACGGAGGTGCTCGAGGCCATGCCGGGCATCGCGGAGGTGCATGCCGGCGGCGTGGAGGATGAAACCACCTTCCAGCGCATCGCCGTGTGGGCGGTGACTACGCGGGACGCCCTCGGCAACGCCGTGACTGCCGACGCCATCCGCGCCTGGGTCCGCGAGAACCTCGCCGACCACTCCGTGCCGCGCGATGTCCACTTCCTGGACAAGCTGCCGCGCAATGCCACGGGCAAGGTGGTGCCGCGCCTGCTGCACGGCACCGACTAGCCCATCGCCCCCCTGCGATGGGCCGGGTTAGGTTAGCTGCTGCGCTTGACGGTTGCAGCTACCTCACCTGGCTGGGCATGGCCCTCGCGAGCGATGTCGACTCCGGCGACCTGCTTGGCCGTCGGGCACACCACCGGGGTAATGAGGTTGACGCCGCGCTCGCGCAGCTTCTGCGCCTCCACCGCGATGATCGGTGTGCCGGCGGTGACTGTATCGCCCTTCTTGGCCAGGGCCGTGAAGCCTTCGCCCTTGAGCTCCACGGTGTCGATGCCGATGTGAATGAGCAGGTCCAGTCCATCCGCGGTCTTCATGCCGAAGGCGTGGCGGGTCTTGAAGACCATGGTGATGGTGCCGTCTACCGGGGCGCAGACGTCGAAGGCATCGACGGCATCGGGCATCACAGCGAAGCCTTCGCCCACCATGCCCTGTGCAAAGGACGCATCCGGGACCTGGGAGAGCGCGACGACGTCACCGGCGAACGGGGCACGCACATCCACGTCAACGGCATCACCACCAGCGGTATTACCGCTGACGCGCTGAGCGGAAGCGGCGCTAGCTCCAGCACCTGCAGCGCTCGCAGCACCCGCCGTGGCGAGGACCGGAGAACCGTGGCGCAGCTGGTGGCTGACCTCGTCATACATGAATTGCACGGCCGGGCCCACGATGACCTGGACGCTCTTCTCCGAGGGGTGTATGACGCCGGAGACGGCGGCGCGTTTGATCACGGAGTCGTCGACAAGCGCGCGCTCCTTCACGCCCACGCGCAGGCGCGTGGTGCAGTAGTCCAGTGAGTCAATGTTGTCCTTGCCGCCGAGGCCCTCGATGATGCGCGCGGCATCACGAGCAGTCTTGTCATCGCCGGTGGCGGAATCCTCCATGGGGTCTGCTACCGCATCATCCTCACCACGGCCCGGGGTCTTGAGGTTGAGCCAGCCGATAAGGAAGTAGAAGATGACGAAGTACAGGGCGAAGAAGCCCACGCCCATGACCAGCAGCATGTACCACTTATTAGCCAGCGGGTTCTGCGAGGAGAGCAACATGTCCACGAAACCGGCCGAGAAACCGAAGCCGGCGGTCCACTCCATGGCGGAAGCGATGAAGACGGACAGGCCCATCAGCAGCGCGTGCACCACGTAGAGCAGCGGAGCAACGAACATGAAGGAGAACTCCAGCGGCTCAGTCACGCCGGTGAAGAAGGAGGCTAGGGCACCAGCGGCCATCAGGGAACCAACGACCTTGCGCTTGCTCTTATCCGCTCGCAGGTACATGGCAAGTGCCGCGCCCGGCAGGCCGAACATCATGACCGGGAAGAAGCCCGCCTGGTAGCGGCCGACGACACCCTCGACCGTGCACTGGCCGTTGGCCCAAATGCCCGGGCAGTCAGCTGCGGAGGTGGCGGCCGCGGCTGCCTCGATGGTCTTTTGACCGGCCTGGAAGTTGCCGATGTCATTGATACCGATGACGTCGAACCAGAAGACAGAGTTCAGCGCGTGGTGCAGGCCAGTCGGGATGAGCAGGCGGTTGGCCACGCCGTAGATGCCGGCGCCCGCCGCGCCTAGGCCCTGGATGGAGGTACCGAAGTTAAAAAGCGCGTTGTAGATGAACGGCCACACGAAGTAGAGGATGCCGGAAATCACTATGGCGATGACGGCGGTAAGAATCGGTACGAGGCGCCGGCCTGAGAAGAAGGCCAGGAAGTCCGGCAGCTTGGTGCCGTGGAAGCGGTTATATACCCAGGCCGCCATGACGCCGGCGAGGATGCCGAAGAGGACGTTGCCACCGCCTACGGCGTTCCAGCCTTCCGAGGCCCATTCCAGGGCTTCATCGCCGGTCAGCGCGGTGGGGTCGTCGATGCCGCGGTAGCCTGCCACGGCCTCCGGGCCGAGCAGTTTCATAAACGTGGCGAAGGCCAGGAAGCCAGAGAGTGCTGCGGCACCGTTGGAATCCTTGGCCAGGCCGAAGGCAATGGCGATAGCGAAGATCCAGCCCAGGTTGGCCAGCACTGCATCGCCGGAGCTGATCAGCAGCTGGGCGGCGAGGTTATCCGGGCCAGCCGCGCTGGAGATCCAGTAGCCAACACCACTGAGGATCGCCGCGACGGGCAGCACCGCCACAGCGCCCATGAGGGCTTTTCCGAGCCGCTGCAGCGGCCCCATGACATCGATTTTCATGCGAGGAGTCCTTTCACACTAGTAAGGAATTAGATGGAGTTTTTAGGAAAAGAGTGGGCGGTGCGGACGGTGCTTGTCCGCGAAAACGTAGTACTCGCGGTCCTCCAGCTGGGAGGCGGCGGCTTCATCGAGGATCACCGTGGCACGCTGGTGCCACTGCAGGATCGACGCGGGGCAGTGCGCGGAGAGCGGGCCTTCCACCATGGCGTGGACCGCGCTGGCCTTGTTGCTGCCAGTGGCCAACAAGAGCAGGTGGCGGGCCTCACTGATGGTGCCCAATCCTTGGGTCAGCACGTGGCGCGGGACCTCGTCTTCGTTGTCAAAGAAGCGGGCATTATCCTGCACGGTTTGCGGGTGCAGCGTCTTGATGCGGGTGCGCGATTGCAGGGAACTCGACGGCTCGTTGAAGCCGACGTGCCCGTTGGCCCCGATGCCCAGCAGCTGGATGTCCACGCCGCCGGCATCACGGATGGCTTTGTCATAGGTGGCCGCGGCGGTGGCGGGGTCATCGGAGTCACCAGCGGGGCTTTTTACCAGGTCATCATCGAAATCCACGTGGCTGGTGAATTCGCGGCGGATGGTGGAATAGTAGGACTGCTCGTGGGTACGCTCCAGCCCGATGTATTCATCGAGCAGGAATGCGCGGCTGCGGGCAAAGCTCACCTCGCCGCGCTCATGGCGCGTAATGAGCTCCTTGTACATTGCTACCGGGGTCGAGCCTGTGGCCAGGCCCAAGGTGGCGCCGGCGTTGGCGTAGTGCGCGAAGATGTCAGCGGCCTCCACGGCCACTTCGGCCGGCGTGGAGCGGATGAGGATTTCCATGAGATGCCTTCCTGTGTGTTTAAGAGAGTGGGATGTCCGCGCCGTCAACGATGACGCGCACCGGTTGGTAGTGAGAGTTAAGGCCAACCAGGTTGGCGCGCGCGCCAACCGCGATTCGGCCTAGATTCGCTTCCCCCAGCACATCCGCGGCTGTAGTGGAGGTAAAACGAACTGCTTCCCCGAGGCCGTGGCGCGCGGCGAAGCTGGCGAATTGCTGGGACAAGGTAGAGGTGCCGCCCGCGATGGCGCCGCTGGGCACGCGCGCGACTCCCCCGCTCACGGTGACAGGCAGCGAACCCAGCTCATAGTCACCATCGGCCATGCCGGCCGCCGCCATGGCATCAGTGATGGCGAAGGCGCGGTGACTGTGAGCCATGTCCACGGCGCCGTCGACAAGATGCACACCATCTGCGATGAGCTCGACGGACACATCCCCCGCCTTCGCTGCGGTGAGCAAGGCCGCTACCGGGCCCGGCGCGCGGTGGTGAATAGAAGGCATGCCATTAAAGAGGTGCGTTCCGGTCACGGTCAGGCCGAGCTCCTTAGCCTTGGCGATAACGCTCAGCGTGGTGTCATAATCGGCCTCGGTGTGGCCCAGGCTGGCGATGATGCCACGCTCCGCGCAGACGTCGAGCAGCTTGTCGACGTTCTCCGTTTCCGGCGCGAAGGTAATCGAACGCAGGTGGCCGCGGGCCGCGGCGATGACTGCACGGAAGAAGTCCGGGTCACCGGGCACGATGCGCGATGGGTCCTGTGCGCCGCACTTGGCCGCCGCGATGAAGGGGCCCTCCATGTGGATGCCGGCGATTTCACCTTCCTCTGCCAGCTGGGCCAAAAGCTCCGCCCGGGCGCAGAGCTCTTCTTGCGTGCCGGAGACCAAGCTGGCCAGCAACGTCGTGGTGCCGTGCGCGCGGTGGAAGCGGGCGGCGGCTAGGCACTGCTCGTAGTCGCCGTTGGGGAATCCCCCGCCGTTGCCGCCGTGGTTGTGCAGGTCCACGAAGCCGGGCACCCACAGCAACGCATCCGGGTCCCCGGCGCGCCAGGCAGCCTCGGCTTGGGGGACGTCGCCAAGCGCTATGCCCTCAATACTCTCCCCGAACGTGACGGCCCCAGCGCGCAGCTCGAAGTTTTCATCAATATAGAGGCCCTCGACGTGGCCTTTCTCCTTTGTCTGCATGGTTCATTCGGTCCCGCTTGTACGGGCTGACGTGGCGCAGCCCGGTTGACAATTCACTTGAAATTTATCAGGGCTACCAATTTTTGTGAACCACACTTCCTCCTAAGGGGGTGCGTGAGCGCAGGTGACTTTTAGCGCGTTAGGTGCACCGCGTGGAATGTCGAAAGGCCCGGTGAGCTACCAGCCGCGGGTGGCCACTCGGTCCCAAAGCGCGTTGCTCGCTAGCTCACCGGCACCCGCTGGTGAGGTGCCAACGAACACGTCTCGCGCATCAGGATCATCAGCCAGAATGTAGCGGAACCACGCGGTGGCATAGCCGTCCCCGAACTCTAAAACGTCCTTGTGGTCCGCGCCCAGGCGGCGGGCAATGATTGCCGGACCACCAGCTGATTCAAAGCTCTCCTCCAAGTCTGACCACGGGCTGACAAGCCAGCGGTCTGAACGGCCATCGCTCGTCATCAAGAACAGCGGTGCCTCGACGCCCGCGGTGGTGTAGTCCCAGTCATTGGACTGTGCCACTTTGTGGGAGGCCGGGCTCGCCGCATACACAGCTGCTACCTCCGTGTGGGACGCTGCGTTGATAGCGCCCGCACCGCCTTGTGAGTGTCCGAAAATACCGACCCGTGATCGGTCCGCACGAGAATCCAGTTCCGGCAAGCGCTCAATCAAGTGCACGACATTCTCCCCTGTACCTGTGTGGGGAGTCTCATCGCCGACGACCACGAAGCCCCAACTAGCCAGGTGCTCCGCCACGGGCAGGTAGCTGCTCAACGGCGTGTTCGTGCCGTTAGCCATGACCACCGCCGGAAACGGTCCCGCGCCTGTCGGTGCCGCGATGGTCACGTCGCCATCACGCCGCACGTCGACCTCGTGCGGCCCCTCGCCCGCAAACGACGCTTCCAGCGGACCACCTGTCTCAGCGCTGTATCCGGCGGCCACGCCATCATCACCGGTCACGCTGTCTGCGTCCACCCACTGCATGAATCCCACAAACCCGACAAACGCCACCACAATCACGGCCACCACGGCAGTAATGCCAACCACAAGCTTTTTCATGCTCTTTATTGTGTTTCGCACGAGAGCGAAGGTCACTAGCGCTAGCACTACTTTTTCCTGTACACAGTGCAAGAGCTGCCTCCGCTACGCCCTTGAAATGAGAGACTCACATCATTACCTTGTTGTATGTAATCGTCATCACATATGGGAGAAATAATGCTTACCTCCGAAACGCTTTCCGAAGTAGTCACAGTAGGAGGTTCAGGTCCGTTCAGCGGCCAGGGCAACGAAACAGTTGCAGCCTAAATGCATCCCCCTAGAAACAGTGGTGACGAAGGACTTTCATCTATCTACACCTTGACCGCCACATATTTTTTATTGTCAGTGTGCGGGTCAATGACCAGCCTCTCGATTTCACTCCACTTCGCCGAACTCAACAAAGGCGAACTGTTGGTGGCAAGCATCTTCATCTCGGGTACTTGCGCTCAAGTTTTTGCAGTCCCCTTTCTGGCCCCACTCTTCAACAAATTCAACAGCTATCACATTGCGCTTGCTGCACTCTTCTTAGATCTTCTGGGCCTGTTATCAATGGCAGCCTATCCAGAGCCATTGATCCTCATTGTCGGAAATCTCGTCACCGCATGCTTAAGCGGACTGTCAATTCCATCCATTTTCACCATCGCTGACTCTCAGGTCGGCGAAGGACAGCAGGCGAAAGCCTTCTCCCTCTTGGACACAGCCCGACTTGGCAGTGGATTCCTTGGACCACCTCTAGGTGGATTACTACTGGACCAAAGAAACCTGCAGACAGCGCTCTTCGTTGAAGCTTGCGCCGTTGGAGTCTCGCTACTTGCTTTTTATTTCCTTTATAAATCCTCGCCCCCGAAAACACTGCTTCATTCAGAAACCAAAGATTCTTCACCGAGTTTTCTCCAGAAGGTCCTCGAAGCACCTTCCCTTTTGCTGAAGAATAGAAGCGCTCGGTCCGCGTTAACCAGCATTTGGGGAGCAATTATCTGCACCTCGATTTTCAACGTTTCGCTTGTCTTCTATGCGACACAGACCCTCCACGTCAGCGGTACGTTATATGCCATCATTGCCCAAGCATTTATCGTGGGCCGCATCTTTGGCGCACGGCTTTCAGCTCGCCTTCACTCACAGAACGCTGGGAAAGTCCTGGCCGGGGCAGGATTCGCTATGGGGTGTTTCATAGCTTTACCTGGACTATTTCCCTCATTGTGGCTCTGCATCCCATGTTTCCTCCTGGGCGGAGTCTGCAATGCTGCTCAGGTGGCCGCACTACGCATAATCGTTGTCGGATCCGTACCTGATGAAGTGAAACCCAAAGCCCTTTCTACGATGGGTTCAATTAACAGCTCCGCAATGCTTATTGGATACATCATCGGGGCACCTGTTGTAAGTGCCATCGGCCCAGCTGCGGCCCTTGTCGTATCAGGGTTTGGCACCTCTATCCTCACTCTGGGGCCAATTCTGAAGACCACCATGTACGGTGCCTCCGGTGACCAAGACTACGACAACAAATAGCATTCAATTCTGTAGTAAATCTACTGTCAGATGCGAGTTTTTGGTACCGGTGTGTTCAGAAGACTGAAATGGTAGCGGTGTGGTGAGGGGCCTGACCCCCGGAAAGTAGACACGTCGGGGGTTAGCTATGCTGCTTGGGTCAGTGTAGCTGATGTGAGTGCTTCGAAGTCATCGGGGGCTAGAAGATTGCACCAGGAGTGTCGTCTACGGGTGTTGTAGCGCATGCACCATCGGAAGACTTCTTGGCGGCAGCTGATGGGATTGTCAAAGACTTTCCAATCACGCAGAACTTCACGCTTTAGAGTGGCGTTAAACGATTCTGCCAGGGCATTATCGGCACTCGTTCCCACCGCTCCCATGGATTGGCGAACACCAAGCTGGGTGCAGTGGTCCCTAAATGCTTGTGAGGTGTACACACTGCCGTGATCAGAATGGAAAATTGCCCCTTTCAGGCTTCCGCGGACTTTCCTTGCATGAGATAAAGCTTCGATAACCAGCGATACCCGCATGTGATCGGCGAGTGCATGGCCGACGAGCTTGCGCGAGTAGACGTCGATGACCGTGGCCAGGTACATGTTCTTGCCGCCCTTACACGGCAGGTAGGTGATATCGCCTACATAGACGTGGTTCGGCCTATCAGCGGTGAATCTGCGGCCTACTAAGTCTGGCATGACTCGGTGGCCAAACTTTCGTCTGGTGGTGATGCATCGACGGCGTTTAGTAAAGCCTTTCAGCCCCA